>NZ_JBEXNE010000039.1:0-58399 GCF_040610915.1 Streptomyces sp. NPDC003300
GGGCCCCCCCCGGCGGCGCGGGGCCCCCCCCCCCCCGCCCCGCGCCCCCCGGTCCTGCCGTGAGCGGTATGACACATATCCGACCCGTGAAAGCGCATTGCCCCGAACGCCCGGCTTCGGATTCACATGTTGTAGGCGTTGCCTCATGAGGCGACGACAGGAGAGCCCAATATCGATTCAATGAATCGATCCGATGTTTACTTCTTGACGTACGGAGCGTCACGAGAGTTGACTCGCCTGCACCCGGGTCGCGGTGTTGCGGCCCAGTCAGGGAGGGGCAACCGCGCATGAAGGCAATGACGCGACGGCTCATCGTCGGAACCGCCGCCGTTTCGCTCGCGCTCACCACCGTGGCCGCCTGCGGCAAAACCCATGACAAGTCGTCAGGCGGCGGCAAGGACAAGACGATCGGCCTGCTGCTCCCGGACACCACGACCACCCGGTACGCCAAATTCGACCGTCCCCTGATCGAGGCCAAGATCAAGGAACTGTGCTCGGACTGCAAGGTCAGCTACGACAACGCCTCGGCCGACCCGGCGAAGCAGGCGCAGCAGGTCAGCAGCATGATCGCCAAGGGCGTCAAGGTGCTCATCCTGGACGCGCAGGACTCGGTGGGCATCCAGTCCTCGGTGCAGGCCGCGGTCGACAAGGGCATCAAGGTCGTCGCGTACGACCGCCTCGCGCAGGGTCCGGTGTCCGCCTACGTCTCCTACGACAACGAGAAGGTCGGCGAGTTGCAGGGGCAGGCGCTGCTGGACGCCATGGGTCCCAAGGCCGTTCCCACCTCGAAGATCGTGATGATCGACGGCGACCCGGCCGACCCGAACGCCGCCGCCTTCAAGGAAGGCGCGCACAAGATCCTCGACGGCAAGGTGAACATCGCCTACGAGCAGTCGGGTCTGTGGAAGGACACCGTCGCCAACCAGAAGGTCACCGCGGCGATCACCCAGCTCGGCAAAGCCGCCATCGCCGGTGTCTACTCCGCCAACGACGCCATGGCGGGCGGTATCGCCACCGCCCTCAAGGGTGCGGGCATCAACCCGCCGCTGACCGGTCAGGACGCCGAACTCACCGCGATCCAGCGGATTCTGGCGGGCACTCAGACCAGCACCGTCTACAAGGCGTACAAGCCGGAGGCGGACGCCACCGCGCAGATCGCGATCGACCTGCTGAACGGCAAGGATGTCAAGTCCGTGGCCGACGGCACCGCCAAGAGCGGTTCCGGCCAGGACGTCCCGGCGAAGCTGCTGGACGCCATATCGGTGACCAAGGAGAACATCAAGGACACGGTCATCAAGGACGGTCTCTACACCACCGCCCAGATCTGCACCGCCGAATTCGCCCAGGCGTGCAAGGACGCCGGCATTCAGTAGGAGACGCTTCGAGCGGGACGCGCATCCGACGGATGACGCGTCCGGCGAGAAACCTCCGGCAGCGGTTTCGACCGGCCGGGTCAGGGGCGCGTACCGCGTACGCCGTATCCCTCGGCCCGGCCGGTGGTCACACCGCCGAACCCTTCGGGGGCAGCGCGCCGCCGCGCGGACCGTCGGACTCCCAGCTCACGAAGCGCCCCGACTCGCGGACCAGACCGGTCATGAACCACAGCACCACCGCCGAGTCGTCCGTCCACCCGAGAACCGGGATGACGTCCGGGATCGCGTCCAGCGGCGAGACCACGTAGATCGCCGCCAGGACCGTGAAGGCCAGCAGCTTGGCGCGCGACAGGCCCGGATAACGGCGGTGCAGAACCGCGCTGACCAGACGCGGTGTCGCCACCAGCCGCCGGAACAAGCCCGGTTCGCCCGGGCGGCGCGTCTCGCGGTACAGGCCCCACGCGGAGCGGCCGGTGCGCAGCGGCACGGGCGCCCTGCTCGGCTTGCGGTCGCTTCTGGCCATGGCGGCGGCTCCTTCGGCGTACGGACGGACATGGATACGGGGCGAGGCCGAGTGGAGACCTGACGGCCTCCGGTCGGGCGGGGACCTCACGGCCTCCGGTCGGTCGGGAACCTCCCGGCCTCACTGTCACCGCCTACCCCCGATCCGGCCGTGCGTGACGCCGCCACGCCCGACGGGAGGCGTCCGAGAGCGAATCGGGTCATCGGGTTGTCGGATGTCCGTAAGGCTTCGGGCGCCGCCGCCCTCACAAACTCCTCACGTTGAGCGCCGACCGCCTGGGCAGGCGAGTACCCATGGGCCCGGTACGTGGGCCCGACACTCCGCACCCGACGAAAGGCGGTGTCTCCGTGAGCTGGCAACACCAGGCCGCATGCCGCACCGAGGACCCCGAACTCTTCTTCCCCGTGGGCAACGCCGGACCGGCCAAACTCCAGGTGCAGAAGGCCCAACGGGTCTGCGCGGACTGCCCGGTCAGGGAGACCTGCCTGAGCTACGCCCTCGACATGGGCGAAAGCCTCGGCGTGTGGGGCGGCACCAGCGAGGAGGAACGCCGCACCCTGAAACGTCGGAGGTCTCGGCAGCAGGCCGCGGTGGCCCGCGCGTCGGCGGGCACCGCGGAGCCGCATGTCACGCACCGCGCCCCTTGACCGGCGTCAGCAGATCCCGCTCCAGGACGACGGACAGCGACAGGGTCCGGTATCCGGCGGATTCGAAGAGCACGGTGACCGTGTCGTCCGCGACGCCCATCACCTCGCCCTGACCCCATTTGTCGTGCAGGACCCGGACGCCGGGCGCGTACCGACCGTGCGAAGCGGCCGCGGCCCCGGCGTCCGGCCGTCCGCGGTCGCGGCGCCAGATACGTGCCCGGCTCCCGCCCCGCGCGGCTGCCGCGGCTGACTCCCGGCCGCCGGAACCGGACTCCGCGTCCTGTCGGGAGTCGCCCCGCGAGCCCGTACCGCGCAGGACACCCGCGTGACGGTCCCTTTCGGGGGCCGGGGCGCCGGGTCCGGCCGCCGAACCGCACGTGTCGCAGTTGCCGCAGCCTCCGGGGAGCGCCTCGCCGAAGTAACCCAGCAGGAACGCCCGCCGACAGCCGTCGGTCTCCGCGAAGCCGCGCATCATGTCCACGCGGGACTGCTCCAACTGCCGGTGGCTGTCGGCGGTTTCCAGCGCCCGCTCCACCGCGGCCTTCCGCGCCGCGGCCGTCGCGCACTCCGGCGTCAGCGACACCTTCCCGTCCGCCGCCGTACGGACCGCGCCCGCCTGCCCCAGCAGATTGAGGACACCCGTCAACCGGCTCGCCGTCAGGCCGGTGTCGCCGCGCAACGCCGTCACGGAGACCGCGGCGGGCTCCTCGGCCGCCTTCTTCCCGGCCGCCTTGCCCGTCGTCCGCTCGGCCGACCGCTCGGCGAGCTGGTCCGCGACCAGGGTGAGGGCGTCGGCGTCCGGGCGGCCGGAGGAGAAGAACCGCCGCAGCCCCAAGTCCTGCGGCCGGTAGGCCATGTACGCCCGCGCCGGTTCCCCGTCGCGGCCCGCGCGGCCGATCTCCTGGTAGTACGCGTCGAGCGATCCCGGCACCGAGGCGTGCACCACGAACCGCACATCGGGCTTGTCTATGCCCATGCCGAACGCCGAGGTGGCCACGACGACCGCCAACTCCCCGCGCTGGAAACGGTCCTGGACGGACGACCGCTCCGCGGCGCGCAACCCCGCGTGGTACGCGGCGGCGGACACCCCCGCCTCCCGCAACTCCTCGGCGTACGACTCGGATTCGCGCCGGGTCGCCGTATAGACGATGCCGGAGCCGGTCTCGGCGCCGACGCGGTCGAGGACCGCGCGCCGCTTGGCCTTCTCCTCCTGGAAGTAGCCGACCGCCAGATGGATGTTGGGCCGGTCGAACCCGGCGATGACCTCCTGGGCGCCGCGCATGCCCAGCAGTTGAAGGATCTCCGCGCGGACCGGCGCCGCCGCGCTCGCGGTGAGTGCCAGGACCGGCGGCCGGCCGATCCGTTCGCGTACGGCGCCCAACCGCAGGTAATCAGGGCGGAAGTCGTGGCCCCAGGAGGAGACGCAGTGCGCCTCGTCCACCACGAACAGCGCGGGACGGGCCTGCTTCAGCCGCAGGATGACGTCCTCCCTGGCCAGTTGCTCGGGCGCGAGGAAGATGAAGTCCAGGTCGCCGCTCTCCACCCGGTCCCAGGTCTGCGCGTTCTCCGCGTCGCGGTGCGTGGAATTGACCGATGCCGCGCCCGGTCCTTCGTGCTTGAGCAGCCCCTCGACCTGGTCGCGCTGGAGGGCGATCAGCGGGGACACCACGACCGTCGGCCCCTTCAGCAGGACGCCCGGCACCTGGTAGACCGCCGACTTCCCGGCACCGGTCGGCATCACGACCATGACGTCCTGGTGCCGCATCACCGCCTTCATCGCCTCCAGTTGCGGCGGGCGCAGGCTCGGCCAGCCGAACACGTCACGTGCGCAACGCCGTAGCCGACGGGCGGTCGATCCGAACATGCTGCTCCCTGCGGTCGTGGTGGTTGAGGCGGTCGGTCGATGAAGGTCGGCCGATGAAGGTCGGTCGATGAAGGTCGGGCGTCGGAGGGGGAGGGCGCCGGGGCGGTGTCGTGGGTGCGGGTGACCGTCGGCGGCGCGATCGGGCAGACGGAAGGCGCCCTTCCCGGGGTCGGGTTCCATGCGGAACTCCTCAAGGAAAGGCGCCTGCGTTCATATCATCCGGATGCCGGGTGTGGCCGGGACCAGGACTCATGGATCACCGACGGCGCGGGCTCGACCTGTCGAGAGCGGCGATGCCGACAGCGGCCAGACCGATCTGGATGAGCCACTCGATCCAGTCGACTCCGCTGGTGTCGTCGACGTTGAGACCGTGGGCGATGGCGGCTCCGATGATGGCCGCCACGATGCCGATCAGGATGGTCCAGATGACGCCGATGTGCTGACGGCCGGGGACCACGAGCCGACCGAGCACGCCAATGATAATGCCGATGATGATGGCGCTGATGATGCCGGAGATCTCCATGACGTCCCTTCTTGTCGTACGTGGCCACCCACGTGCGTTCTCGGGGGTCGTCTGCCCTTGAAGGACGCGAACACGCATTCGGCCCCGGGCGAGGGGGAGTTGGGCCCAAAGGGGTGCTTCACGCGGCCGGGTCCGAGGGGTTCGGGCCCGCGGCCTCCCGGCGTGAAGCGTTCTGGCATGCGGTGTTCCGGAAGGGAGCGTCCCGGCATGGAGCGTCCCGGCCGCCGGCCCTTGCGGGCGGCGACCGGGACGGGGTGCTCAGGAAGCGGTCCGACTACTTGCAGTCGTCCTTGGCCTCGGGGTGCCAGACGTGACCCTCGTGGCCCCAGTGACCCATGCCGTCGTGGTTCGCGCCGTCCCAGTCGGCGCTCTCGTGGTGACCGCCGCCGTTGTAACAGGTGTTGCCGAAGGCGGGGTTCAGCGCGCCGATCAGGTTGATCGAGTTGCCGCAGGCGTTGATCGGCACGTCGATCGGGACCTGGATCAGGTTGCCCGACAGGACGCCGGGCGAGCCGATGGCCGCGCCGGTGGCGTCGGCGTCAGCGGCGGCGACGCCGCCACCGGCAAGCACGATCCCGCCGACGAGCGCGGCCAGGACGGCGCCGTTGCGCATGAGCTTCATGGGTACTCCTTTGGTGCTGGTGGTCTGCACTGAGCCCACCGGCATGCGGAGTGTGATCATCCGCCTTACCGGTGTCCGCACTCAGAGTTCGCCACCCGTCGTCGGCCCGGTGGCTGCCGCGCCCGCAAGTCACTCGTCCGGACGGCAGCGAACACCGCTCCCCGGGTGAGCCCGCGGCCCGACTGCGCCGGACGGCTCTGCCGAACGCCTCTGCCGAACGCCTCTGCCGAACCCCTCGGCCCGGGGCCTCGGCGGTATCGAACGGTCGGAACGCGGGCGGACGGCGACGGTTCAGGAGTCGTCGGGGTGAGGCGGTGTCAGCTGGGCAGACGAGCCGACAGGCCAACCACCGGAGGACACCATGCCGCTGACGTTCCGTAAGTCGTTCCACATATTTCCCGGCGTACGTATCAACGTGAACCGGAAGTCGCTGTCCCTCACGCTCGGACGCAGAGGCGGCGCGCACCGCACCTGGTCGACCACGGGACGGCGGACGACCTCCGCGGACCTGCCGGGCCCCTTCGGCTACCGGCACACCGACCGGCGCAAGTGATCGGCGCGGGCGACCCGCCCCGCCCGTCTCGGAGACCCGTCTCAGAGACCGGAATCCCGCACGAGGGCTCGCGGCGCCTGGCAACGCCAGGCGCCGACGAGCAGCTCCCGCAGCTCGTCCTCGGCGACGGCCTTGAGCCGTACGAGCACGGCGGGGAATCCGTTGTAATGCGGCTCGGTGAAGAACTTCGCCGGGTCTGAGGCGAGGAGCGCCTCCTTCTCCTCCTGGCCCGCGACCCGGACGGCCACCACGTCGGTCCGCGGGACGCGGGCCTGCTTCGGGTCGGTCCGCTCCAGCCACACCCAGGCGAATTTCTTGTGCCTGCCGCCGTTCGGCACCGATACGGACATCCCGTCGTCCGCCGCCACCGCCTCCGGCAGGGTCAACGCGATCCGGCGCACATCGTGATGATCAGCCATCTCCGCATCCTCCATGGAATGCGGGTGCCCGCGCCCGTGGTGGCCATGCCCCGCCGGGAAATCCGCCGGGCGGCGTACCGGCGGCCGGTATGTGAGCGGCATGTGATCCGCGGGCGGGGGCACACGGAGCCTCAGAGGTCGAGGACCTGTCCGGTAGTACCGCCACCGGCCGCGTCCCGTCGTTCGGCGAAAAGAGACTCGATGCCCGACTCCTGCTGCCACACGGTGACGGCGTCGATGCCGCTGCCCAGCGGCCACTGGCTGCGGATTCCGGCGTGGATGGCCTACGACCCGCAGGACTGCCTCGCCGTGCGGATGACCTTCGGCCTCGGCGGCCCCGAGACCGCCACCTGGATCTTCGCCTGGGACCTGCTGGCCAGGGGCCTGACCGGAGCCGTCGGCCTCGGCGACGTCCGGGTCACGCCCTCGGCCGGAACCGGCTCCCGGCTGCTGATCCGCCTCGGCCGTCCCGGCCAGGACGCCCGCGTCGAGCTGGACGCCGCCCCCGTGCGCCGCTTCGTCTCCTTCGCCCGGGAGCGCGCCCCGCTCGACACCCGGACCGTCCGGTCCGCCCTGGACGCCGAGCTCTCCCGCATCGTCGAACGCGCCTAGGGCCTGTCCGGCGGTCAAGTCTGGCGCAGCGGCACGTAGGTGTCGGCGGTCAGGCCGAAAGTCCAGGCCACGCCCTCCTTCGCCGTGCTGGTGCCGGGCGGCACCCGCAGCCAGTACGTACGGCTCGTGCCGTCCGGCTCCGGCGTGGAGTTGACGACCTCGACCATCGTCACGTCCTCGTCCCCGGTCAGCGCGATCCGCCAGAGGATGCCGGTCTCGTCCCGGTGCACGGGGACCGCGCCCGACTCGGTCAGATAGCGGTCGTAGCCGTAGTGCTCCAGCATGACGCGGCGCAGCTCCGCGTTCTCCTCGCCGCGTATCCGCTCAGGCGTGAGGGTGCCCAGCTCACGCAGGAACTCGGCGGGGACCGGCATGCCGCGCCAGGCGTGCAGCGCGAAGCCGTCGGGGAAGGCGAGCGCGGGACCGTCGGCCCGGTCGAGGCGGCCCGCCTCGTCGCGGTGCAGCTCGGCGGGGCGCTCGCAGACGATCGCGACCCGCTCGTACGGCCACCACCAGCCCGCCGAGCGGGCGACCGCCGCCAGCCCGTCCAGCGGGGAGCCCTCCCGCGTGTCGAACGCGCACAGCCAGGCCGCCTCGTGCTGACCGAGGACCGCGTCGAGCAGCAGCAGCCGGATCTCCGGCTCCTCCTTCCGCCCCCGCGCCAACTCCTCGACCACACCGGCCCTGATCCGGCCCGCCAGCGCCTGCGTCCCCTCCCACAGCCGCGCCCCGGTCGCGTTCCACCGCTCGCTCCAGCCCGCGGGGCCGAGCGCCGCGTGCAGCCGGGCCCGCTCCGCGGCCCACGGCCGTCCGCGCACCTCGTCCCGCACGCTGTGGCCCTTGCCGCGCGTCCCCTGAAGCGCGGCCTCCGCGCGCAGCATCGCCACGGCCGCGCGCGGCGATCCGGCCCAGCGGACGCGCTCCGGCTCCGCGAGCCCCGCGCGCCGGTACGCCAGCCGCACCCCCGCCTCGGCCGCCGCGCGGTCCGCGGATCCGGTGGCCACGGCGGCCTGCCTCCACTGCTCGACGGTCGACATGCCGTCCCCTCCCATGAGTTCTGCTCCCTGCCCTCGACGTGCTGTCCTGCCGTGCCCGCGCGCCCGGCCCCCGGGCGCCACCGCGGGAAGCTCAGTCGGCGACCACGCGGACCGAGCCCGGTACGTACTCCCGCTGCCGCACCACGCGGTACCAGCCCTTGGGCAGCGATATCGCCGCGTGCTCCTCGTGCACGACCCGTCCGCCGTCCGGCAGATGCAGCAGCATCGGCGCGAACGGGGCCGGCGGGCTGAAGAGCCGTCCCGGTCCCATGACGGCGTGCGCGTGACCCGTCACCTCGCCCAGCGCGAGGACGAGCCGGCCGCGCGCGTCCCGCGGCTCCTGCGGCGCGTCGTCCATGTGCGGCGGCAGCGCCGCCTCCTCGGTCGGCGCGATGAGGACATCACCCTGCCGGTACATCGCTCTCCCTCCGCGCGGCGCTCCGTGCACCGCGTCGACACCGACCGTAGGCGCGGGGTCTGACAACGGCTCAGAGTCGGCCCGGCCGCAGCCGTTGTCAGTGCGGCTTGGTAGAACTTGCTCACACATCGGCCGGTGATCGCCGCGGCCGAATTCGTACGGCCGTCGAATGTCGAACGTCAGGAGCAGGCGGACATGACCATCGGGAACCACATGCGGGAGCTGCACGGCCTGCCCACCTTCGACTTCCCCGGACCCGACGACAAGGGCACCGACCTGCCGGAAGCGGACGCCGCCGCCTGGCGGATCGGCGTCGACTCCTACGACAGCGAGGAGAAGTGGGAGGACGCCTTCGCCCGGTTCACCCAGGCCGTCGACATCACGCGGGTGCGCGCGCTGATCGTCGGTTCCTGGAGCGAAGCCTACGAGAGCGGACCGGAACCGCTGATCGCGGCCATCTTGTCCGTGAAGGACCGACTGCCCGCGCTGCGGGCCCTGTTCCTCGGCGACATCGTGGGCGAGGAGTGCGAGATCTCCTGGATCAACCAGGGCGATGTTACCCCGCTGCTCGACGGCTTCCCCGAACTGGAGTCGTTCGGGGTACGCGGCGGACAGGACCTGGCCTTCCCCGCCGTGACGCACGCCCGGCTGCGCTCGCTCACCGTCGAGACCGGCGGCATGCCCGCGCAGGCCGTCCGCGGCATCGCCGCCAGCGACCTGCCCGCGCTGGAACACCTCGACCTGTGGCTCGGCACCTCCGAGTACGGCGGGGACAGCGAGATCACCGACCTGGCGCCGTTCCTCACCGGCGCGCTGCTGCCCAAACTCCGCTCGCTGGCCCTGCGCAACAGCGAGATGCAGGACGAGATCGCCGCGGCCCTCGCCTCCGCGCCCGTCGTGGCCCGGCTGGAGACCCTCGACCTGTCGATGGGCGTGCTGACCGACGAGGGCGCCACGGCGCTGCTCGCGGGCCAGCCCCTCACCCACCTCAAGACCCTCGACCTGCACCACAACTACCTCACCTCGCCGGTCGCCCGGCGCCTGCGGGAAGCCCTCGAACCGTCGGGCGTCCACGTCGAACTGGACCGCGACGACGCCGACGAGGAAGTCGATGACGACGACGAGACCGTGTGGCGTTTCGTCGCCGTCGGCGAGTAGCCGGTCGTTCCGTCAGCCGTCCAGCCGGTCGCCGCCCGGCCGATGACCACCGCCGGGCGGCGGACCGGTGACCGGTGACCGTCCATCAGCGCCGGGCACGTGGGCGACCAGGGGAGAGGGGGAAGGTGACGTGAGAGACGAACCGCGCTTCGCGGTCGTCGGCAACCCGGAGAACCGGCGGGTCAGTCTCTTCGCGCGCGCCGCGACCGAGGCCGGGCTGCCCGCGCCCCGCGTTGTGCCCTGGCGCGACGTCCTGCGCGAGGGCGGCGCGACCTTCGCGGCGGACGAGGTCGTACGGCTCGACTCGCCCGGTGAGGACGCCGAAGTGGACCGCGCGCTGCGGGACATGGACGACCCCACGCGGGTGGAGGGCAGCGCCCGCTGGTACGCCCGATTCACCGCCGCCGTCCGCACCCTGGACGGCGGCAGGCGGCTGGACGACCCGGACGAACTGGCGGTGCTGTTCGACAAGCGGCGCTGCCACCGGAGGCTGGCCGAGGCCGGGGTGCCCGTACCCGCCTCGCCCACCTCGGGTGCCGCCGCCCCCGCGGTGCGCGGCTGGGCCGACGTACGGGCGCTGATGCGCGAGCACGCCATGCCGCGCGCCTTCGTCAAACTCGCCCACGGATCGTCGGCCTCCGGGGTGCTCGCCGTGGAGACGGCGGGCGGCGGGCGCGTCCAGGCCACCACGTCCGTCGAGTCGGCGGACGGACGCCTGCACAATTCGCTGCGAGTGCGCCGTATCACCCGCGAGACCGAGATCGCCGCGCTGGTCGACGCGCTCGCACCGGACGGCCTGCACATCGAGCGCTGGCTGCCCAAGGCGTCGCTGCACGGGCGCGTCGCCGACCTGCGGATCGTGGTCGTCGACGGCCGCGCCACGCACGCCGTGGTGCGCACCAGCCGCTCGCCGCTCACCAACCTCCACCTGGGCGGCGCGCGCGGCGACCTCGGCGCCGCGATCGAGGCCGCGGGCGTCCGGTGGGAGCAGGCACTGGAGATCTGCGAGCGGGCCGCCGCCTGCTTCCCCGGCACGCTGTGCGTCGGCGTCGACCTGCTCCCCGCGATCGGCTGGCGGCGCTTCGCGGTCGGCGAGGTCAACGCCTTCGGCGACCTGCTGCCGAGGCTCACCGGACTGCCGGGCAGCGGAGCGGAGGGCGTGGACACCTACGCCGCCCAGATCGCCGCCGTACGCGCCCGCGCCGCGTCGCCGACCGGAGTCCGACCGCCGTACGCACCGGTCGCGTACGAACCGGCCGCCGATGAATCCGCCGCCTCGCCCGAACCGGCGCCGCACGAACAACCCCCACTCGTACCGGCACCGCGCGGCGCGGCACGTACCAGCAGGCCACGAACCGTCGCACCACCAAGCGCCGAGGACCCGACATGCGACCCTCTGACGCTTCCGCGCCCGCCCTCCTGGGCGGCGGAGGCCCGGACATGAACGAGGTGGTGGGCCGCGACGACCTCCTCCTGATCACCCTCGACACGCTCCGCCACGACGTCGCGGCCGAGTTGGCCGCGGCCGGCCGCATCCCGCATCTGGCGCGCCATCTGCCGGGCGGGCGCTGGGAGCAGCGGCACGCGCCCGGCAGCTTCACCTACGCCTCGCACCAGGCGATCTTCGCCGGATTCCTGCCGACCCCGGCGGCGCCCGGACCGCACCCCCGGCTGTTCGCCGCGCGCTTCGCCGGGAGCGAGACCACCGAGGCGGGCACGTACGTCTTCGACACGCCCGACCTGGTGTCCGGGCTCGCGGCGGCCGGATACCGCACCGTATGCATTGGCGGCGTCGGTTTCTTCAACAAGCGCGGCGCGCTGGGCGACGTCCTGCCGGGACTGTTCCAGGAGAGCCACTGGGAGCCGGAGTTCGGCGTCGCCTCGCCCACCTCCTTCGAGGCGCAGGTCGCGCGCGCGGAGCAGGTCGTCGCCGAACTGCCCGCCGACCAGCGGCTGTTCCTCTTCCTCAACGCGTCCGCGCTGCACCAGCCCAACTGGTTCCACACACCGGGCGCCACCCGCGAGGCCGGTGACACCCGCGCCACGCACGCGGCGGCGCTGGAGTACATCGACCGGCACATCGGACGTCTTTTCCACGCCATGGCGGCCCGCCGCCGCTGCTTCGCCATCGTCTGCTCCGACCACGGCACCACCTACGGAGACGACGGCTACACAGGTCACCGCCTCGGCCACGAGGCGGTCTGGACGGTGCCCTACGCCCACTTCTTCCTGGAGCCGTCCTCATGAACGCGCCGATCTCCACGACCACACCGACCACCACGACCGCGCCGACCAGCACGACCGCGCCGACCAGCACGGCCACACCGGTCTCCACGGCCACGCCCGCCGACGCGCCGTCCCCTGACCAGCCCGCGCCCCCCGCCGACAGTCCCTACCAGAGCTACGTCTACGCGTATCCGCACAAGACCGCCTACCGCCCGCTGCCCGACCGGCCCGCGCTGAGCGGCCTGTGGCAGGCGGAGCCCAAGGACGCGCTCTCGCTCTATCTGCACATCCCGTTCTGCGAGGTCCGCTGCGGATTCTGCAACCTCTTCACCCGCATCGGCGCGCCCGGCGAGCTGACCACCCGCTATCTCGACGCGCTCGACCGGCAGGCCACCGCCGTCCGGGACGCGCTCGGCGACAGCGAGCCGCTACGGTTCGCCACCGCGGCCTTCGGCGGCGGCACCCCCACCTTCCTGACGGCCGCCGAACTGGAACGGCTCTGCGACATCGCCGAGCGCCGGATGGGCGCCGACCTGCGCGCGATCCCGCTCTCCGTCGAGGCGTCGCCCGCGACCGCCACCGCCGACCGGCTCGCCGTCCTCGCCGACCGCGGCGCCACCCGGCTCAGCCTCGGTGTTCAGAGCTTCGTGGACGACGAGGCGAAAGCCGCCGTACGGCCCCAGCGCCGCGCCGACGTCGAAGCCGCGCTCGCCCGCGTCCGCGACGCCGGTATCCCGGTCCTCAACATCGACCTCATCTACGGCATCGACGGCCAGACCCCGGCCAGTTGGCGCACCTCGCTGGAGGCCGCGCTGCGCTGGCGGCCGGAGGAGCTGTACCTCTACCCGCTGTACGTACGGCCGAAGACCGGCCTGGAGAGCCGCACCGCCGTCAGCGACCCGGCCTGGGACGAGCAGCGGCTGCGGCTGTACCGACAGGGCCGCGACCACCTCCTGACGCACGGCTACGAGCAGGTCTCCATGCGGATGTTCCGCCGGGCCGACGCCACGCCCCAAGGGCCCGACGACCACGCCTGCCAGACCGACGGCATGATCGGCCTCGGCTGCGGCGCCCGCTCCTACACCTCCACGCTGCACTACTCCTTCGACTACGCCGTCGACATGCGCGAGATCCGCGCGATCATCGACGAGTACACCACCACCGACGACTTCACCCGCGCCGCCCACGGCCGCCGGGTCGACGCCGACGAGGCCCGCCGCAGGCACCTGCTCCAGTCGCTGCTGCAAGCCGACGGCATGCCCCTGGCCGACTACCGCGACCGCTTCGGCACCGACGCCCACGCCGACTTCGCCGCCGAGATCGACCGCTTCGCGGCCCGAGGCTGGCTCGACGACGAGGCCCCCGCGACCGGCCGCATACGGCTGTCCCCCGAAGGACTCGCCCACTCCGACGCCCTCGGCCCCGAACTGTTCTCACCCCGGGTCCGGGCGGCGATGGCCGCGTACGAGCTGAAGTGAGGACGCCGCCATGGATCTGACACTGCTCTACCGCGGCCCGCTCGCCTCCTGCGACTACGACTGCCCGTACTGCCCCTTCGCCAAGCGCCGCGACAGCCCCGCGCAACTGCGCGCCGACCGCGCCGCGCTCGCCCGCTTCGCGCACTGGGCGCGAGAACAGCGGGGCGACCGGCTGTCCGTGCTGTTCACCCCGTGGGGCGAGGGCCTGGTCCGCTCCTGGTACCGGAACACCCTGGCCGAGCTGTCGCACGAGCCGCACATCGACCGGGTCGCCATCCAGACGAATCTGAGCTGCCGCACCGACTGGCTCGCGGACGCCGACCCCGGCACCCTCGCCCTGTGGTGCACCTACCACCCCGGCCAGACCCCGTACGACCGCTTCCTGCGCAAGACGCGCGAAGTGGCCGACCGCGGCGTCCGGTTCAGCGTCGGCGTCGTCGGGCTGCCGGAACACCACGCGGACGCCGCCCGGCTGCGCGCCGCGCTGCCCGGCCACGTCTACCTGTGGGTGAACGCCGCCGAGGGCCACACCTACACCGACGCGGAAGCCGACGCCTGGACGGCCCTCGACCCGCTCTTCCCCTACAGCCGCCACCCGCACCGCTCGGCCGGCCTGCCCTGCCGCACCGGCGAGTCCGTCCTGTCGGTGGACGGCGACGGCACGGTCCGCCGCTGCCACTTCGTCCGCGCCGAACTGGGCAATCTCTACGACGGCTCCTACCGGGCCGCCCTGGCCCCCCGCCCCTGCCCGCTGGCCGTCTGCGACTGCCACATCGGCTATGTCCACCTGGAGTCGCTGCCGCTCTACGACGTCTTCGCGGGCGGAGTCCTGGAGCGCGTCCCCGCGGACCGCACGGCCACCGCGCCGGAAGCGGGCGCCGCGGGCGGCAGGGCCCTGCTGCCGCTGATCTGACCCGCCGTCACCCTCGGAGGCCGCGGGGGACGGCGGCGGACCCACGGGGAGAACGGGCAGGTGGGCCGCGCGCCGGATAGTCTTGGGCGGTGGGCAGCGAACCGAGACCGCAGGCCGGAACGGCCGCTGAGCTGATGAAGGCCATGACCCGGCTCCGGGCCCGGCTGCGGGCCGAGTCGGCGACGGACGACATGCGGTGGACCTGGTCGCAGATCACCACGCTGGGGCGCATCGTGGACGAGGGCCCCACCACGGCGAGTGATCTGGCCGCGGCCGAACACGTACGGCGGCAGTCGATGGCCGAGACGCTCGCGGCGCTGCGCGACGGCGGGCTGATCACCTCGGGCAAGGACCCCGCCGACGGCCGCAAGACGCTCCTGCACGCGACGGCCGAGGGCCGGGCGCTGGTCGAGACCATCCCCGCCGTCCGGGAAGCCTGGCTGGAGGCGGCGGTACGCGATCTGCTCCGGGCCGACGAGCGCAGGACGCTGCTGAAGGCGGCCGAGATCATGAACCGCCTGGCGGACAGCGACCGTTGACCCGCCGCCGGGGTCCGGCCTCCTACAGCACGGCCCCCATGCGCCATGGCACGATCTCCTCGGCCCCGAAGCCGAGCGCCTCGGACTTGCTCGGCGCGCCGGAGGCCATGTCCACCAGCGTCTCGAAGAGCCGGGTGCCGTACCGCACGTGCTCGTCGCGGGACATCGCCGGGCCGGCGTCGAAGTCCATGTCGCCGCTCATGTGCTGGTAGAGCCGACTGGTGGTGCTGATCTTCAGACAGGGCACGGGCCGTGAGCCGAACAGCGAGCCGCGACCGGTGGTGAAGGCCAGCAGATTCGCCCCGCCCGCGACCATGCCGGTGGCCGACACGGGGTCGTATCCGGGCGTGTCCATGAACGTCAGACCGGGCGCCGTGACCGGCTCCGCGTAGCCGACGACTCCGTTGAGCGGGCTGCTCCCGCTCTTGAGCACCGCACCGAGCGACTTCTCCCAGATCGTGGTGATGCCCCCGGCCCTGTTGCCCTTGGAGGGATTGTTGTCCAGCGCGGCGCCGTGCCGGGTGACGTACCGCTGCCACCACGCGATCAACTCGTCGAGCCGCTCGGCGATCGCGGGCGTGGCGGCGCGGTCGCGCAGCAGGTGCTCGGCGCCGTAGATCTCCGGGGTCTCGCCCAGGACGACCCGCCCGCCCGCGGCGGCCAGCAGATCGGCGGCGACGCCCAGCGTCGGATTGGCCGTCAGCCCCGAATAGGCGTCGCTGCCGCCGCACTGGAGTCCGAGGGTGAGTTCGTGCAGGCCGACCGGCTCGCGGGCCAGCGTCGCCAGGGCGCCGACCATCTCGGCGACGCGGTCGAGGGCGGCGTTCACGGTCGCCGCGGTGCCGCCGAGCGCCTGGATGGTGAGCGTGCGCACGGCCGGATCGTCGCCGAAGACGTTCTCCGGCTGGTTCACCTCGCAGCCGAGACTGACCGTCAGCACACCGGCGATGTTCACATGGCGCGCGTAGCCGCGCAGGGTGCGCCGCAGCAGGTCGTCGCCCTCGGTGCCCTCGGCCATGCCGCAGCCGAGGTCGTGGGTCAGGGCGATGACGCCGTCCAGGCCCGGCGCCCCGGCGTGGCGGTCGTTGGCGGCCTGGGCGATCATCCGGGCCACGGTCGCCGAGCAGTTCACCGTCGGGAGCACGGCCAGGTAATTGCGGGTGGCGGCACGGCCGTCGGCGCGCCGGTAACCGAGGAAGTGGTCGCGGGTGGCCTCGGCCGGGGGCCGCCAGGCCGGGGGAGCGGGCCGCGGCGCCCCGGCGCGGGCGGTGGCGTCGCCGAGGCCGAGATTGTGGACGTGTACGTGTTCGCCGGGCCGGATGTCGCGGGCGGCGACACCGATGACCTCCCCGTACTTGCGGACCTCGGCGCCCGCGGCGATGGGGGAGACGGCCACCTTGTGGCCCGCGGGGATGTCGTCGGCGGCGGGGACCACACCCCGCGCGACCCGTACGGGCGTGCCCGCCGCCACGTCCGTCCGCACCAGCCCGATGTTGTCAATGCCGGGCCGTGCGACCAGCGGGACGGCCGGTTCACCGGCCGTCCGCGCGGGCGCCGCCGCGCCGGTGTCCGTTCCGCGCACGTTCGTCATGCGCACACCGGCCGGACGGAGTTCGGAAGGAGACCCGCGCCGGAATCCGGCGGGAGATCCCCGAACACCGAGGGAAAGCTCACCCACTCATCCGCTGTGTGCGCTGATTCAGGGTCCCGTTCCGCGAATCCACCGCGGCGGATTTCCGGCAACACTTCAATTGCGCACAGGGGACTGGAAAGTGGGATGTCCATACCTCAGGACGATACGTGCGCACCGCGGCGACAGTGAAGCGTGGATGTCGGAACAGCCCTATTCGGAAAGCGGATCGGCCCAGTTCAGAGCCGGGAGGCGGGGCACTGCCCGGACAACACCGCCGACCCGTATCGCATATGGGCCCGATCCGATTTCCGGATACCGACTTCACGTCGGGAGCGGGGCTCAAGCCTGCTTGCCGAGCGCGGACAGATCATCGGTGGTGATGACGTCCGCCTGGCTCGGGAACACCTTCTCGGTCAGCACGCGGTGGACCTCCGGATCGGGGTCGCCGGTCGCGTCCTTGAGGACGTAGAGCCGGTAGTCCTCGTCGGCGGCGTGCCGCACGGTCGAGAGCACCACGCCCGAGGTGGAGAGCCCGGCGAGGACGAGGGTGTCGATCTCCTGGCCGAGCAGCGTCGGGTGGAGTCCGGTGGCGGCGGAGAACGCGCCGACCCTGACCTTGCGCACCACGACGTCGCCCTCCCGTACGTCGAGCGCGTCGTGCAGGTCCGCCTCCGGGCTGCCGTCGGCGAGGAACCCCTGCCGGGCGACGGGGGCGAAGGACTTGTTGCGGTCGGGCACGGCGGCGAAGTCCTCCGGCGCGAAGGCGACGCGGACGTGGACGACGCGGATGTCCAGCGAACGTGCCCAGGCCAGGGCCTGTTGGGCGCGGGCGAGCACGGCCTCGCCGTCGGGAACGGCGGCCAGGACCGCGGGCTGGAAGTCCATCAGCAACAGGGCGGTACGGGAGGCGACGACGGGCTGGGCGGGGGTGGTCATGTCGGTACTTTCTGAGAGACGCGGATCACCTGAGCGGTGCGGTTCAGCGGTGTGGTCGTGTGGGGCGGGGGGATCGACCGTCGCCGCGGAGCCCTGTCGGACACCGGCCAGGTGGCGGTCGAAGACGGTCATGAGGAGGACGACGGCGCCGATGGCGACCAGCGACCACGAGATGCGGTGCAGGCCGGTGTCGTCGACGCGGCTGTGGAAGGCGATCCCGGTGATGGCCGCCGAGGCGATCGAGCCGATGTACCCGAAGGTGCGCAGCAGCCCCGAGGCCGTGCCGACGCTCTCGGGCGGGGACTCGCGGTAGAGGACCGTCTGGTTGGCCACGGTGCTCGCCCCCGAGGTGAGGCCGAACAGCGCGGTGACGGCGACGACGGCGGCGACCGGTGTGTGCGCCGTGAGCGGCAGGGCGGCCGCCGCGCCGAGCAGCAGCAGGACCGCGGAGCCGATCAGCACGCCCCGCACCGATGTGCGGCGCGAGGCGATCCGGGCCGTGACGGCCGACAGGGCGCCCATCGGGACGAGGACCAGGCCCGCCTGGTACGCGGACAGCCCGTGCGCGGCCTCCAGCCACTGGGTCAGACCGTAGAGGATCACATAGGTGCCCATCAGCGTCAGCCCGTTGCGCAGATACGTGCGGGTCAGCGCGGGCTTCGAGGCGAGCAGCCGCACATCGAGGAACGGACGGGCGGCCCGCAGTTCCCAGGCGACGAGTGCTCCCGCCAGGACGACCGCGGCCGCCAGCGCGGTCCAGTCCGGCGTGGGCAGCCCGGTCAGGAAGACCAGGAGCGAGGTGAGGGCGCCCGCGAAGCCCGCCATGCCGACGACGTCGATGCGTACGGCCAGCTCGCGCGGTGAGCGGCCCCCGGCGCGGGCGGGGTCCTTGTCGATCCACAGCAGCGCCATCGCGAAGGCGGCACCGGCGGCCGGGACGTTGACCAGGAACGCGGTCTGCCACCCGAGCCCGCCGACGAGCAGCCCGCCCACGGCCGGGCCGATCGCCACGGTGGCCGCACCGGCGACCGCCAGACCGCCGAGGACGTTGCCCGGCGGATCCTGGAGACCGACCGCGGTCGCCCGGCGGCGGATCAGCAGCATCGCGGAGGGGTAGGCGGCGGACGTGCCCGCGCCGATCAGGACGCGGGAGAGCACCAGGACGGGCAGATTCCAGGCGATCGCGCCGATCACGCCCGCGGCGAGCACGATGAGCGTGCCGGTCAGGAACACCCGGCGCGGGCCGAACACCTCCGCCAGCCGTCCGGCCGCGGGCTGCGCTATCGCACTGGTCAGATAGAGGCTCGAAATCAGGATCGCGGTCCGCCCGACCGGTATGTCCAGCGAGGCGGCGATGGGGACCAGAGCCGTCGCGATCACGGAGCTGTTGACCGGATTGAGCGCGGCCCCCGTGTACAGCGGGGTCACGAAGCGCGCGCCGAAGGGCTTTCCCCGCCCGTCGCCGTGCGCCCCGCTGACGGGTACCGGTACGGCACCGCGTGCGATGACCTTCACCGCGTGACTCCTCTCGCTTCCCGCGCCCGCCGGTCCCCTGCCGCCCGCGCTCGGGCGTGGTCCAGGGCGGGTCGCAGCGGCCTCAAATAGGCAGGCTGCCTGTCGAATAGATTAGCAGGTTGCCTGCCTATCTGTGAGGGGTCTCCTTGCAGGGTCCTGCTCGGGGTCCCGTGCGAGGTCCCCGTGTGGGCTCAGGACATGGCGAGGGCCCTGGTGGCATTCCGAACGGCCGCTGGGCGCGGCGGCCCGCGCCGTCATCAGAGCCGTGCTGCACGCACCCCGGCCGGAGGGGACGAACGCCGTGCCACCGCTGTGAATTGGGCCGTGCGCGACCACGGGAAACGGCCCATTCGCAGCCCGGATCCCCGCCATCCGCTATCCGCCGTTGACAGTGGCCACGGCTGCGGGCGAGGTTGTCCGGCAGGGGCCGCCGTGACTGCCCGGAACAGCACGCAGAAGAGGCACGCGGCCGAAGAACACGCGGGAAAACGTGGAAGTCACGCGGAAACGGAGTCGTCATGGGCAGTGTGCGGACCTACACCGATCTGGATGTCGCGGTGCGCAGCGACACCTCCGAGGTGGGGGAGGGCCCTGTCTTCGACCCCAGGACCGGCCGGCTGGTGTGGGTCGACATCTACGGCGGCACGGTCTACGAGGACGACCTGGCCACCGGGCGGCAGACCGTGACGGAGGTCGGTGTCATGGTGGGCGCGGTCGCGCCGCGGGCCCACGACGACGGGTTCGCCGCCGCCGTGGCCGGCGGATTCGGCTTCGTCGTCGACGGCGTGACCACCGTCGTCGACCCGGTCCTGCCGGAGCCGAACCTGCGGATGAACGACGGCAAGGTGGACGTCCGCGGACGGTTCTGGGCGGGCAGCAACGACATGCGGTTCGCCCCCGGCCAGGGACGGCTCCACCGCTGGGACGCAGACGCCCCGAGCGTCGTCGTCGCGGACGGGCTGGTCCTGCCGAACGGACTGGGCTGGAACGCCGACAACACCGTGATGTACCTGGCCGACAGCTACGCCCGACTGCTCTACCGCAGCGCGTTCGACGCCGACTCCGGGGAACTGGGCGGCCTTGAGGTCCTGACGAAGACCGAGGGCTCCGGGGTCCCCGACGGCCTGGCGGTCGACGTCGACGGCTGCTTCTGGACAGCCATGCACGGCGGCGCCGAGGTACGGCGCTACGACCCGGCGGGCCGCGTGATCGGACGCGTACCGGTGCCCGTCCCGCAGCCCACGAGCTGTGCCTTCGGCGCCGACGGCAGGCTGTACGTCACCTCGGCCCGCGAGGGCCTGTCCGCCGAGGATCTGGAGCGCTCCCCGCTGTCCGGCTCCGTCTTCGTCGTCGCCACGGACACGCGCGGCGTCCCCGTGGCGGCCTTCCGCGGCTGAGACGGGAAGGCCGCTCCGGGGGCGTACGGCGGCGGCGTCCGGGCGACCGGCTCAGGCCGTCGGCGGAAGGGGCCGTACGCTCGCCGGGAGCGGCGTGCGGCCCTGCGCGTTGAGGAAGGCGCAGACGGCCGCGTTGCTCGAACGCCGGCGGGGCCAGAACAGCGCGACGTCCCGGTGGGCGGTGGGCGACTCGATACGGCGGACGGTGAGACCGTCCGTCGTCGTTGTCTCCACGGCCAGTTGGTTGATGATCCCGATGCCGAACGCCGACCGGACAAGGGCGATGAGCGTCGCGGGATGATCGGTGAGATAGGCGATGTCCGCCTTCGACTCGTACTCCCCGAGCATGTGCCGCAGGTCGTAGCCGCCGCCCTCCTCCTCGGAACCGGCCGGATTGCCGATGAGGGGCCGGGAGAGGATGTCGTCCACGCGGACGGTCGCCTTGGTCGCCAGCGGATCGTTGTCCCGCATGACCGCGACGATGTCCTCCCGCCAGATCGTGCGGTGGCACAGCGTGGGCTCGCGCATCTTCGGCAGCGTCGGCCGGAAGGCGATGTCGACCGTGCCCGTCGCGACGGCCTCCTCCAACGTGGCCGCGGTCCCTTCCCAGAGCTCGACGGTGAGACCGGGATGGTCGGCCTTGAGGACCTGGAGGAGCGTCGGGAGATAGGTGGAGCTGACCGACGGGTAGCTGGCCACGGTGAGGTGAGCGACGATCTGGTCCTGCGTACTGCGGGCGGCGTCGACACCGCGCTGGAGTTCCTGGAGCGCCGCCCGCGCGTGACCGTAGAAGAGGTCACCCGCCTGCGTGGTGCAGACCGGGCGGGCCTTGCGGTCGAAGAGCGTGACCCCCAGGGCGTGTTCCAGCGCCGCTATGTGCGCGCTGACCCGCGACTGCGAAAGGTGCAGAGTATGCGTGGCGGTGCCGAATCCGCCCCGGTCGGCGACCGCGAGGAAGCTGCGCAGCCACGCTGTCTGCAGCGACATCGCGTCGCGGGGAACCGTGGTCCCCTGCTCGGACGGGACGTCGTTGTCACCTGTGGACAGGGTCACTGACGGTTCCTTTCGTGTGCGGCCAAATTACCCGATCGCCCCCCGGGCCACTACGGGCGTGCAGGACATCAATGCCTGATCAGCGCGGTCCGGCCGGGGACCGGGGCTGCCTCTCGCGGACGGCGTCGTCCGCGAGAGGCGGCCCCGGCGGACCCCGGACCGTCACTCCCCGGCGTACGGCCGGTCCCCTTCCGAGGACGGCTCACGCCGCGGTCAGGCCGCCGTCGACGATCAGCGCCGCGCCGTTGATGAAGCGGCCGTCCGGGCCCGCGACGAAGGCGATCGTGGCGGCGATCTCCTCGGGCGAGCCGAGCCGTCCGTCCAGTTGGCGGGCGGCCATCGCCTGCCGGGCCGCGAGCGGATCGGGGGCGTTCGCGACGATCTTGTCGATCCACTCGGTCGCGACGGTGCCGGGGCAGACCGCGACGCACCGGATGCCGTCCTTGGCGTGGTCCACCGCGATGGCCCGGGTCAGCCCGACCAGCCCCGCCTTGGAGGCGCAGTACGCGGCCCGCCGGGCGAGGCCGACCTGGCCCGCGACCGAGGCGACGTTGACGACCACGCCACCGCCGTTGTCGAGCATGAGCGGCAGCATCGCGCGGGTGGTGAGGAAGGGCCCGGTGAGATTGACCGACAGGACGCGGTCCCAGTCCTCGTCGCTGGTCTCCAGCACCGTCGCGGCGAGTCCGGTGCCCGCGACATTCACCAGCAGCGCGGGCGTCCCCAGCGTGACGGCGACTTCCCTGGTGACCGAGCCGACCGCGTCGGGATCGCGCAGGTCGACAGGGAAGGCGCGGCCCGTACCCCCCGCCTTCTCGATCTCCGCGCAGGTCCGCGCCAGGCCGTCGGCGTCGATGTCCAGCACCGCGAGGTCGTATCCCGTGTCCGCCAACCGGAGCGCCGTGGCCCGGCCGATGCCGGACGCAGCCCCGGTGACCACCGCGACCCGCGGCTCCCGGGCGCTCACGAGTACGCCAATCCGGGAAGCGCGCCGTCCATCGCGTACCCTCCGTCGACGTCGAGACCGGCTCCGGTGGTGTAGCACGCCTCGTCGGACGCCAGGTAGCAGATGGCCGCCGCGATCCACTCGGGCGGCGCGATGCCCAGCGGCACGCGGGACTCCAGCGCCCGCTCGACGGCGGGTGTGTAGATCGGGTCGCTCATGCCGGTACGCACCGGCCCCGGCCGTACGCAGTTGACCGTGATGCCGTGCGGGGCGAGTTCGGACGCCATGGTCCGCGTCATCGCCTCGAGACCGCCCTTGGTCGCGGTGTACGGCGCGGCGCCCGGTTCGGAGACGACGGCGTGCACCGACGAGACGTTGACGACGCGTCCGGGAGTCTTCGTGTCGACCATCATCCGCGCCACCGCCTGGGCGAGGAAGAACGGCGCCGTCAGGTTCACCGCGAGGACGCGGTCCCAGTCGGCGCGGCTCACGTCGAGGAAGGGCGCGATGCGCAGGATGCCCGCCACATTGGCGAGCACGTCGACGCGCCCGAAGCGCGACCGCAGGGTGTCGGTCAGGACGTCGGCGGCGTCCGCCGCCGCGACATCGAGGGTGAGCGTGCTCAGCCGGTCGCGGTCGGGCTCGGGCCACGGTGCGTCATGGCGGAGGTCGACCGCGAGCACCTGGGCGCCTTCGGCCAGCAGCCGTACGGCGGTGGCCCGGCCGATACCGGAGTTGGCGCCGGTGACCACCGCGACTTTGTGGGTGAATCTCATTGATCGCCTGCTTCTTTGTCCATGGGTCGAGTTGTTGAGTGAGGTACGGCGACGGCGACGGCGGCGGTCAGGCGGTGGCCGACCGTGGGCGTACCCAGCGCACCAGACCGTCCCCGCAGGCGGCGACGAAGATGAGCGCGCCGGTCACCATCTGCTGGTCGTAGGAGGCCAGTCCGAGCAGGCTCATGCCGTTGGAGAGGAAGCCGAGGAACAGCACCCCTGTCGCGGTGCGCAGCAGGCTGCCCCGGCCGCCGAACAGACTGGTGCCGCCGAGGACCACGCCGCCGACGATGTTGAGCAGCAGGGGGCTGCCCATGCTCGCTCCCGCCCCGGCCAGTTCCGAGGTCAGCACGACACCGGCCAGCGCCGAGAACAGACCGGCCACCGCGTACACGCTGGTCTTCATGAGGGGGACGTTGACCCCGTTGATCCGGGCGACCTCCTCGCTGGCTCCCAGCAGCAGGACCCGGCGGCCCCACGCCGTGCGCGTCAGGGCGACCTGTGCGACCACGTACAGCCCGACCGCCATCCACACGGCGTACGGCACACCGCCGGGCCCGTCGATGCTGAAGTCGACGAAACCGGTCGGGACGGGGGCGATCGTCCTGCCGTGGCTGAGCAGCGTCGTGGCGCCGCTGACGACGTACAGCGCCGCGAGCGTCACCGCGAACGGCACGACGGGCAGCCTGGCGACCAGCAGTCCGACCAGCACACCGATGGCCGCCCCGGTCAGCAGCGCGAACGTGATGCCCGCCGCGACGCTGTCGGTCGTGGTGATGACCCACGCCCCCGCGACGCCGCTGGCGCCGATCACGCTCCCGGTGGACAGGTCGATGCCGCCGGTGAGGATCACGAAGGTCGCGCCGATGGCGGCGATCGCGACGACGGCCGACTGGCTGAACACATTGGTGATGTTCGACGACGTCAGCAGGCCGTCGGTGGTCAGGCTCAGGACGGCGATCAGCACGGCGAGGGCCGGCAGCATCGACAGATCGCCGAACCAGGCGGGACGACGGGCCGGATCACGCAGCCACGACAGGCGGCCCGGACGCGATCCGGTGTCGGCGGTCTCAGGCACCGCAACCCCACACCTGGGAGCTGACGGCCGCGAAGTTGGCCTGGTTGAGAGTCACGCCCGCGCTCTGGACCGTCTTGGGGTTGACGGTCTGCTTGGCCAGCGCCGTGGCGATCGACGCGACGGCCTCCTTGCCGAACTGGTCGACGCGGGTGGCTATGTCGGCGTCGAGGGTCTTGTCCTTGATGGCCTTGCAGCCGTTCTCGTCACCGTCGATCGTCACCAGGAACACATGCTTGGGGTCGCCGATCGGGGCGAGCCGCTTGGCGGTGGTGAGCGCCGACTGCACCGACGGCAGAAGGAAGTCCGACGGAACGAAGATCGCGTTGATGCCGGAGTCCTTCTGCAGCGCGTTGGAGGTGCCGTCCAGCGCCTGGGACGGGTCCCAGTTGGTGGGGACCCGGCTGACCACCGTGACGTCGGGGTTGCCGTCCAGCGTGTGGTCGAAGCCGTCCCTGCGGCCGATCGCGTTCTGGTCGGTGAGCGCGCCCACCAGCTCCAGCACCTTCAACGGCTTGGACTTGGCCGCCGCGGCGAACTCGTCCGCCGCCAGCTTGCCGTCCGCCTTGGGGTCGCCGGTGATCTGGAACGTGATGTCCTGTTCGTCGGCGACCGCCCGGTCGATGGTCACGAAGGGAACGCGGCGGGCCTTGGCCAGGCTGATCGAGGAGGCGATCTGCTTCCCGTCCTGCGCGATGACGATGAGCGCGTCGACCTTGCGGGTCTGGATCAGATCCTGGATCTGCGACGCCTGCTTCTGCGCGTCCTGGTCCGCGACGGAGAAGACGACCTTGTAACCGGCCGCTGCCGCCGCCTTCTCGATGGAGACCTTCTCCGAGGTGCGGATCGCGTTGAGCAGATCGAAACTGACCCCGATCGTGCCGTGCTTGCCCCCGGACGTCGATCCCGCCCCGGACTTCGAGGACGAGCCACAGGCCGTCAGCGCCAGGCAGGCCACGGCCGCGACGGCCGCGCATCTTGTGATCAGGTTCGGCTTCATCTGAGCTCCTTCAGTTTCGTTGCGCCGGCCTCCGCGGGCACGGTCCGGGGGCCGTCCGACGGAGAGGTACGGGTCGGACCGAACAGCCGGACCGGATTGCGCCACCGGACGGCGGCGGCGAGAACAGCGACGAGCAGAACGGCGCCCCGGACGATGTCGAAGACATAGGGAGAGGCCCCGGAGAACACCAGTCCGGTCTGCGCGGTCGTGAGGACGAGGGCGCCCAGGACGGTGCCGGTGATGCTGCCGCGGCCACCGAACAGACTCGTCCCGCCGAGGACGACGGCCGTGATGACCGTCAGTTCGTAGCCCTGGCCGATGGACGGCTGAACGGCGCCGAGGCGGCCGGTCTGGGTGAGGGACGCGAGCGCGGCCAGCAGCCCGGCCAGCGCGTACGCCCCGACGGTCACCCACTTCACCGGCAGGCCCGCGTTGACGGCGGCGTCGCGGTGGGAACCCACCGCCTGGAGATACCGGCCGAACAGCGTGCGGCTGAACACCCAGCCCCCGCCGAGCGCCGCGGCCGCCGCCAGCCAGACCGGCGCGGGAATCCCCAGCACCGCCGATGTGCCGATGTCCCGCAGATTCGCCGGGAGGTTGATGTTCTGCTGGCCGGTGATATGACCCCCGGCGCCGCGGAACACCTGGAGAGTGGCGAGGGTGACGATGAGGGCGGGCACCCGGCTCGTCGCGACCGCGGCGCCGTTGAGCAGCCCCATGCACACCCCCGCCGCGGCGACGGCGAGGAACACCACGCCCGCGGGCCTGCCGATCAGGGCGTCGCTGGACTCGACGGCGGCGGCCAGGAACAGCATCGAGCCGACGGACAGGTCGATTCCCGACGTGATGACCACGTAGGTCGCGCCGACCGCCGCGATGGTCAGGGGACTCGCCTGTACGGCGATGTTGCGGAAGTTCGCCGTACCGGCGAAGCCGTCGTAGGACACCGACAGAACGATCAGCAGCACCGCCAGCACGGGCAGCAGCGGCTGTCGCCGCACCAGCGCGCGGGGGCCGTCGTACAGCCACGAAGGGGTTCTCATCGGACGCCGCCCGTGGCGAGCCTGATCACCGTTTCCTGAGTGGCCTGGGACCTGTCGAGAATGTCAACCAATCTGCCGTCGTGCATGACCCCGACGCGGTGGCTGAGGCCGAGCACTTCCTCCATTTCCGAACTGATGAGCAGGATGGACGATCCGCTGTCGGCCAGATCGATGAGAAGACGGTAGATTTCCGCCTTGGCGCCGACGTCGATTCCCCGGGTCGGCTCGTCCAGAATGATCAGACGTGGTTTCCTGGCAAGCCACTTGCCGATGACGACTTTCTGCTGGTTTCCGCCGCTGAGTGAATTCCCACCGGATTCCAGGCCGCCGCGGGCGACGAGCCCGACCTTGGCGGCGAGTTCCTGGGCCAGACGCCGTTCGGCCCGGTGGTCCAGCCAGCCGCCCTTTCGCGCGGCGGAGACCGAGCCGAGGTCGACATGGGAGAGACTTTCCCGAATGGGCCGCTCCAGAAAGAGCCCTTCGTGCGCGCGGTCCTCGGTGACGAACGCGATTCCGGCCGCGATGGCCGCGCGGACATCGCCGCGGCGCAGCGGCTGCCCCGCGATCTCGATCCGCCCGGTCCTGCCGCCGAGCCCGAAGACGGCCCTGGCGACCTCGGTGCGACCGGAGCCCATCAGCCCCGCGAGCCCGAAGATCTCGCCCTTGGCGATGTCGAACGAGACCCCGCTGACGCGTGCGTCGTCGTCGAGGTCCCGCACCGAGAGCATGGTCTCGGACCGCGGACGCGGAAGCGCCGGGTATCCCCGGGCGAGTTCGCGTCCCACCATGAGGGCTTCGAGCGCGCTGCGGTCCAGTTCGCTCGTCGGGCGGTCGCCGACGACCTGTCCGTCCCGCATCACCACGATGCGCTGGCTGAGCCGCGCGATCTCCTCCAGATAGTGCGAGATGTAGAGAACCGCCACTCCGTCGGCGCGCAACTGCTCGATGATCCGCATGATCAGTTCGCGTTCCGCGAGGTTGAGCGAAGCGGTCGGCTCGTCGAAGACGATGGCCCGCGGTTCGGTGGCCAGCGCCTTGGCGATCTCCACCAACTGCCGCTGCCCGGCGGACAGGTCCCGTACGAGCGCCTCCGGGCCGAAGCGCGCGCCGACACGGTGCAGGACGGGGGCCGCGAGCCGCTTGAGGTGTCCTGGCCTGACGGTCAGCGAGCGGCCGTCGCGCAGCCGGCCGATGAGGATGTTCTCGGCGACCGTGAGATCCGGGAAGAGACTGGTCTCCTGGTGCACCGTGGCAACACCTGAGCGCTTTCTCGCAGCGCCCGTTCCGGCCGCCGCACCGCCCGTCCCGCCCGCCGCACCCGCCTTGTCGGCGTCGGCGCCGGGCCCGCCGAAGTCGACCCGCCCGGTGTCGGGACGCAGGATTCCGCCGATGATGTTCTTCACCGTGGATTTCCCCGCGCCGTTCTCACCCGCCAATGCGACGACTTCGCCGCCCGATACGGTGAAGGACACATTCTGGACCGCCGCGACACCGCCGAACGACTTCGACACATTGCGCACCACGATCGCCGGCGCCCCGCCCGTCATCCTCGGCTCGCAATTCCGGCAGACATGTTTCCTCCGTGAAGTGATGGGGGACGTCCCGGTACACCTGATCTGACGCCCCGGTACACCTGATCTCCGGACGCCGTATATCGGCCTGTCAGGATGCGGATGACGCTAAGGCCAAGAGTCGTGCGTGTGAAGTTCGTGTTTCGGGAGGCGTCAATCCGTTAAGCGAATGGCCCGGAGCGGCGGCTTCCGCCGCCTCCTGCACGGTGCCGCCGCCCGCCGACTCGGCGAGCGCCGCCGGCCGCGGGGTGGAGTCTCCGCGACCGGCGGCGCATGTGCCCGGCAGGCGTCCTCGTCACAGGAGCTGCCATTTCTGGTTGGTGCCGTTCCCGCAGGACCAGAGCTGGACGTTCTGGGCGCTGTAGAGGTCGGCGTCCAGGCAGAGGTGCGAATCGACGCCGCGGACCGTGCCGTCGGAGAAGAACAGCCACTGCTGGTTGGCGGTGCCCAGACAGTCATGGCTGATGACATGAGTGCCGTTGGTCTTGCCGAAGCCCTGGGCGTCCAGGCACTTCGTCCCGTTGTAGACGCTGATCGCGCCGTTGGACTGGCGTGTCCACTGCTGGTTGTCGCCGGCGCCGCAGCCCGCCACCTGGAGCTGGACGTCATTGACGTGGGACGCGCCGGGGATGTCGAGGCACGCGGTGTACCCGACATCGCGCAGCCGGGTCGTGCTCGCACCGGACGCGCCCCAGGCGTATTCGAGGCGGTTGACGGCCGTCTGGTTCGGGACCCACAGCGGCAGATTCTGGGTGCCGCCGCCGTACGCGCTGTAGAGCCTGAGGATGTTCAGCGAGTCGTGGTCGGAACTGGTGGTCCTGCCGCCGATGCCGTGGCACCAGATCGTGCCCAGGTTGTACTGGCGGGCGACATCGGTGACGGCCCGCAGGAAGGCGACTTCCTTGGGCGTGGTGCTGCTGGGCGTGGCGTCGTAGTTGATGCCGTTGTCGGCGTCGGCGCCGAACTCCTCGATGACGGTGCGCGAGGAGCAGTTGCCCATGTAGGTCTTGATGTCGTTGACCCAGTCGCTGTACGACCGCGCGCCGTAGGGGAAGGCGTAGCGGTGCATCGCGAGATAGACCCCGTTGAAACGGGAGTCGTTGCACAGCGGCCTGAGGTCGCTTCCCCAGCCGCCGCCGTCGGCCTGGGCCCCCTCGATGAACATCCGGCTCCTGGGCAGCCCGGCCGCGCTCGCCCGGGCGATCCAGTTGGCGGCGAAGTCGAGCCACTGGGGAGTGGTCATGCCGACGGGCTCGTTCATCGGGTCGAAGGAGATGAGCGGATTGCTCAGATACCGGGCGATCTCCGTGTCCCACATCTGATTCCAGGTGGGCAGGTAAGCGCTGGTTATCGTGTTGCTGCCGTCCTCCGACCAGTAACAGAGAATGACCTTGAAGCCCTTGGCCGTCGCCGCGTCGATCACGGCGTTGTAGGTGTTCCAGTTGACCGTGGCGGGATTCATCGGCAGCCGCACGGTGTTGGCGCCCAGAGTGCTCTGGAACGCGGCGAACATACCGTCGGCCTTGGTCCTGGCGGAGTTGTAGTCGTCGTTGGCCGACAGGCCCTGGAGAACGAGCCTGTCGAAGGTGAAGTTGTCCCCGAGGCGCGACCAGTGCACGCCGTGGAACTGGCTGGGGTTGAGGGGGGTTTCGGCGGCGGTGGCCGACGTCGCGGCGGTCACCGTCATCAGCGGGACCACGGTGAGCATGGCCAGGGCGGTCAGCACCCAGGTCAGCAGACGGCGGCTCATACGGGGTGGAGCGGGTGCGATCACCATGGGGTGGGGGGGTGACATGACGTCCTCTCCGGCGTGGCGCGAATTGCCGAACACTGCCCGACGTGGGCGGCAACGCGCCGTCGACAAGTTGGGGATGAACGTATCGACGCCTCCCATCTGCGTCGATCGCGTCTTTCGGAAGGCGGTCATCCGCGGGACGAATAGCGGGAGTTCTCGACGGTCGGGCCGCCGATAATCCGCACCCGTTATGCGAATGGCGGCCATTCGGAATGCGGAATGCCCGCTATTCGGTGCGACCGCGCCGCGTCACCGGGGCCGTACGGGACCCGGCGGACGGGACGCGGCGGCCCCGCGCGCGGATCTGTCCGGCGGCCCGCCGACGACACCCCCCCTGGACACCCGTGCCGGGGCGCGGCGAGGATGGCCGTCGAAGATCCAGCAGCAGGAGGAAGCCCGATGACCGCTCACCCGCTGCCCGTCAGCAGCCCGGCCGCGCAAGGCGTCGACGCCCGCGGAGTCCACGCGTTCCTCGACGCGATCGAGGCGGCGCCCGGTGTCGAACCGCACGGCCTGATGATCCTGCGGCACGGCCGCGTGGTCGCCTCCGGCTGGTGGGCTCCCTTCACCGCCGACCGGCCGCACCGGCTCTACTCGATCAGCAAGAGCTTCACCGGATCGGCCGTGGGCTTCGCCATCGACGAGGGACTGCTGGACCTGGACGCCCGGGTCATCTCCTACTTCCCCGAATTCGACGCCGACATCACCGATCCCGGAAGCCGCGCCATGAAGGTGCGACACATCGCCTCCATGGCCAGCGGTCACCTGTCCGAGACCGTGGTCCAGGCGCACGCGATCGACGCGGAAGAGCCCGTCCGCGGCTTCCTGCTGATCCCGCCGGACCGCGAGCCGGGCTCGGTGTTCGCGTACAACCAGCCCACCACGTACACCCTCGGCGCCATCATCCAGCGCGCCACCGGACAGACGCTGACCGAGTACCTGCGGCCCCGGCTGCTCGATCCGCTCGGCATCGGCGAGACGCTGTGGGAGCGCGACAGGGCGGGCCGCGAGCTGGGCTACAGCGGGCTGCACGCCGCCACCGACGCGGTCGCCCGACTCGGCCAGCTCTACCTCGACAAGGGCGTGTGGGAGGGCGAGCAGCTCCTTCCGGCGTCCTGGGTCGCGCAGGCGACCCGCGCGCACGTCGACAACGGCGACGGCTCGCCCGAGGCGCGGAACTCCGACTGGGCGCAGGGATACGGCTTCCAGTTCTGGATGTCGCGCCACGGCTACCGCGGTGACGGGGCGGTCGGGCAGTTCTGCGTCGTGCTGCCCGAGCAGGACGTGGTGATCGCGATCACCGCGAACACCGATCTCATGCAGTCCGTGATGGACATGATCTGGGAGCACCTGCTGCCCGCCTTCGGGCCGGAGCCGGTGAGCGCCGCGGGGCAGGACGCGGAGGAGAGCGCCGAGGACGCGGCGCTGCGCGAGCGGCTGTCCCGGCTCGTCCTCCCGACGGTCGAGGGGGAGGCGGCGCCCGCCGACACCGAGGCGTGGTCCGGGGTGCGGTTCGCGCCGCGCGACGGCGAGGCCGAGGCCCAACCGAGCCTGACGGCGGTGGAGTTGACGGCCGACGCCGACGGCTGGATCCTCACGCTCGACCAGGCGAAGAACGACAAAGAGCCGCCGTTCGCGCTGCGCTTCGCCGGGACCGGCTGGGCGGTCGCCGAACGGCCCGCCGTCCCCGTACCGACCGCGGTCAGCGCGGGCTGGACCGACGCCGACACCTTCGTCGCCGAGCTGGGATTCCTGGAGACCCCGCATCACTTGACGCTCACGTGCTCGCTCGCCGCCCGCGACTTCACGGCGGCCTGGCACGGGAAGCCGCTTCGTCCGACACCGCTCAGCTCGTTCGGCGTGCCCCGCTGACCGCGCCGCGTCCGGCCCGGCGGCGAGGCCGCGTCCTCACTCGCTGACGGCGGAGACCTTCGACGGAGGCGGTGCGGCGGGGACGGCGGGCGCGTCCGGGACGCCGCCGTCCCGCCGGTCCCACAGCGCCAGCAGCGGCGTGGCCATCACCGTGGTCACGAGCGCGACCAGGACGAGCACGGTGAACATCGACCGCGTCACCACGCCCTCCGCCAGCCCGACGTTGATGGCGATGAGCTGCATCAGCCCGCGCGCGTTCATCAGGGTGCCGACCCGCAGCGCCACGGGACCGCTCTGCCCGGCGAGCCTGGCGGCCAGCCAGCACGCGCCGAACTTCCCGACCACGGCGGCCAGCGTGCAGCCCGCGGCGAACAGCAGCAGCGTCGGGTCGGTCAGCAGACCGGTGTCGGTGTTCAGCCCGGAGTACGTGAAGAACAGCGGCAGCAGCAGGACGCGGCTGACCGGCGCCGCGGCCTCCAGCGTACGGTCGATCCTCGGCGCCCTCGGATACGCGACGCCCAGGCTGAAAGCGCCGAAGACCGCGTAGAGGCCGATCCGGTCGGTGTACCAGGCCGCCAGGCACAGCAACAGCAAGGTCACCAGCAGCAGTTGATCCGAGGGCAGCCGCTCCGCGATCCGGATCGCGGGACCGCGCAGCCGCACCAGTGCGAACAGCACCACCGCGAGACCGGCCGCGCCCGCCACCGCGAGCACGACGGGCCCGGAGGTGCCGCGCGACAGGCTGAGGACGCCCGCCAGCAGAATCCACGCGACGACGTCGTCCAGCGCGCCGGCCGCGAGCGAGATGGTGCCGAACGCCGTGTCGGTCAGGCCGCGTTCGGTGATGATCCTGGCCAGCATGGGGAACGCGGTGATCGACAGTGTGACGCCGACGAAGGGCGCGGCCACGTACATCGGCACACCGGCGGGAGCGGTGTGCACCGAATCGCGCACGGCCCACACCAGCGCGGTGCCCAGTGCCAGCGGTACGAGAATCCCGGCCGTCGAGATCAGCGCGGCGGGTCTGGCCACCGGTTTGATCCGGTCGACGCGGAATTCGTACCCCGCCTGGAACATGAAGAGCACCAGACCGAGTTGCCCGGCCACGTACAGCACGGGCCGCAGGTCTGCGGGGAAGACGGCGTGCTCCCACGAGGGGGCGACGAGGCCGAGTACGGAGGGACCGAGGAGTACGCCCGCGATCATCTCGGCCACTACGGGCGGCTGGGCGAGCGGGCGCAGCGCCCAGGCGGCGATCCGGCAGGTGAGGAGGATGACGACGACGGCGAGCAGGAAGGCGGGGCCGAGCGCGGTCGCGGACATGGCGGGCTGCCCTTCGGCGGGTGCGGATTCATGGGGGGAGGCAGTGCCTGTGACTGCCGGGGTCAGTGGGGGTGAGGACAGCGGTCCGCGGGCCCGCCGGACGCGTCGTCGTCCGGGCCGTGACCGCCCGGACGCGCGCCGGTCAGCGGGCGGCCCTGCGTGTCGTGCGCGGTGAACCACCGCTCTGTCGGCCGCTGCCGCCGCGCGTCCAGCACCATCCAGGTGCCGAAGGCCAGTTGGAGCAGACTGCGGCCGACGTCCTCCCAGCGGTCGCGGACCCGCAGGAACGCCCGGACGGCGGCGATCCGGTACCGCGGCAGCGGCCGGTCGTGGCGCACCAGCAGGCAGGGCGCGCGGTGCGGGATGGAGCGGGTGTGCGACACCGCGGTGTGCAGGGTGAAGCGGGCCAGCACCTCGCGGGTCGCGGCCCGCATGATCAGCGGGGCGAGCCGCCAGGCGGGGCAGGGCCGGTTCGCGGCCACCCCGAAGGGGATGTGGTGCGCGTGCTTGGCGGACGTCCGATTCCACCGCTCCGGGTCGAACGTGTCCGGATCGGCGTACCCCGTCGCGTGGTAGGCGGGATAGTCGAAGCACAGCACCGTGCCCGCCGGATAGCGCGCGCCGCCGCCGAGGTCGATCTCCTCGGCCGTGACGCGGTGCGCGATGCCGAACAGCGGGTACATCCGCAGCGTCTCGTTCATCACGTGGGACAGGTACCGGTCGTCCTCGGGGTGGTCCGCCAGCCGCTGCTGGACGTCGGATTCCGCGGCGAGCATCAGCAGCAGATGCGCCATCGCCTCCGACATCTGCACGACCGCGGTGTTGAAGAAGGTGCCCTGGAGGTAGTGCGCGCGGTCCTTCGGCGACGCCAACTCCGCGGGCAGCGCGTGCGGTACGTCCCCCGCGGCCAGCCTGCGCAGCAGGTAGCGGGTCAGCCGCTCGCGCCGCCGCATGTGCCGAAGGCGGGTGTTCTTCAGGGAGTTGATGACGTCCTCGGCATTGGCCACGATGAGCCGGCGCGCGTGCGGCGGGCACGGCTCGCGGAAGACCAGGCCGTAGAAGAACTCCGCCCAGACCGGCATCATCAGATCCCGCAGCCGCACCAACGCGGCGTCGCCCGGCACGAGTTCGTCCAGCACCCGCGCCGTCCGCCGGGCCGCGGCCGCGGCGAGTTCGGCGCTGGTCCCGGCGAGGATCGCGGCGGTGGTCCGTGCGACGGCGTCGTAGCGGGGCCCCGGCTCCAGATGCTCCTGGTGGACCTCGGGACCGGGGGAGAGCCAGTACCAGAACAGATCGGACAGTGCCGCGCCCTTGCTGCGACCGCTGGCGGCCGGATGCTCGTACAACTCGGTGAAGCGGTCCGCGGCCACCTCCGCGTTGGGGACGACCACGCCCTCCGGGCCGTTGATCCGGGCGAAGACCCTCACCCGCAGGGCGACGACGGTCCGCGGCAGCCAGTAGGGGACGGACAGCGCGAGCGCCGCCGCCCCGGCGCGCCTCAGCACGCCCTCGCCCCCCGCGCCACGACCTGATCGCGTGCCGGGCCGCGGCAGTCGGCGCTGCCGCAGAGCGTCAGCACATGCGCCAACTCGGCCCGCAATTCCTCCAGTACGGCGGTCACGCCCGCCTCGCCGTCCGCCGCGAGGCCCCACAGCACGGGCCTGCCGATGCCGACCGCCGCCGCGCCGAGCGCCAGCGCGACCACCACGTCGCAGCCGCCGCGCACTCCGCCGTCCAGCAGCACGGGGACGCGCCCGCCGACCGCGTCGGCCACCGCGGGCAGCGCCTCGACGGTGGCCGGTGCCGCGTCGAGCTGACGGCCGCCATGGTTGGAGACGATCAGCGCCTGTACGCCCTCGTCGACCGCGCGCCGGGCGTCGGCGGGGTGCAGAACGCCCTTCAGCACAACCGGCAGGCCGGTGACGTCCCGCAGGCGGCGCAGGTCGTCCCAGGACAGGGCCGGTGACATCGCGATGTCGCGGGTGCGGCCGGGCGGCGCGCCGGGCAGATCCCGCATGTTCTCGGCGGCCAGTCCCGGCGGCAGGTCGTGGAAGCCGTTGCGCTCGTCCCGGCCCCGGCGGCCGAAGACCGGCGAGTCCGCCGTGACCACCAGCGCGGTACAGCCCGCCTTCTCCGCGCGCCGGACGAGCGCGGCGGTGACCTCGGCCTCCGGCTGGAGATAGAGCTGGAACCACACCACGGCGTCGGACCGCACCGAGCGGGCGGCGGCGGTGACCTCGTCCACGGCGGTGGTGGCCGCCTGCGAGGTGATCAGTACGGTGTCGGCCGCCGCGGCAGCACGCGCCGTGGCGCGTTCGCCGTCCGGATGGGCCAGCCGGTGGAAGGCGGTGGGGGAGACCACCACCGGCATCGACGCCCGGCCGCCGGGCAGCGACACGTTGGTGTCCGGGTGGCCCGTGCCGGTCAGCACCCGGGGCAGCAGGGCCAGCCGGGCGAAGGCGCGTTCGTTCTCGGCCAGGGCGGTCTCGGTGCCCGCGCCGCCCTCGTAGAAGTCCCAGTGGACCGGGTCGAGTCGGGCACGGGCTCTGTCCCGCAGCGCCGACAGCACCCCGTTCACGACGGGTCGGCGGCGGGGACGGGGGCGTCACCCGTGACGGGATGGTCCGTCAGAAAGCGGACGAGCGGGGCGCGGTGGACCTCCTCGCTGTCCCACTCGTTCTCCAGATTCTCCGTGATGTGGTGCTCCGCGACCGGCTTGCCGTTCTCGAACAGCCGCACCACCGGGTGGAGATAGCGGCCGTCGAGCCCGGCGGTCGCCTGCTGCGACACCCGGCCCACGGAGATGTCGAACGGATTCACCTTGTCGTGGTCGGCGCCGTATTCGAGGGTGACCGTCAGATAGCGGCCGACGTCTCCGAAGACGCCGTCGCCGACCGCCTGGTGGAGATGGTCGACCGGCACCTCCTCGTGATAGCCGACCGATTCGCCCGACGGTCCTCGGGAGGCGATGACCGCGTCGCCGAGGAAACCGAAGAGCTGCCACAGGGCGGAGCTGCGGTTCACCCGCTCGATCACCGCTTCGGCGATCGTCCCAGGGAGTCCGGCGGGGTCGGTGCGGTCGGTGCGGTCTGTGCGGTCTGTGCGATCGGTGCGGTCGCCGGGACCGGCGGGATCGGCGGCCAGTTCCCGGCGCGGCCACGGCCGGTCGTGGTAACGCTGTTCCAGGATGCGGTGCAGCGCGCGGACACCGTAGCGGAAGCCGTGAATGAAACCGCTGGTGGACTTCTTGAAATCCCGCACCTGAGTGATCGTGCCGGCGAAATACAGATCGGGTACGTTCGGGGATTCCCAGGCGTCCGTCTGCGCTGGGAATCTGTCCTTGATGGTCAGTTCCGGGCGGCATTCCTCGGCGAAGACCGAGGCGTCGAAGCGGAAACCGGTGGCAAGGATAACCCGGTCGTAGGTGATCTCCTTGACCACCTCGTTCACCCGCGCGAATTTCACCGGGACCCGGTACGGGCCGCCCTCGCCGTCCCTGGTGATGCGCATGATCTCCCCGTCGAGCAGGGCATTTTGCGACTTGAGCTGATACGTGTCCAGGAAATTGTTGTTCACCGCCCGCAGATGCCCCACGAAATGGGTCTGCCAGGCGAGCCGCAGCGAGCCGGGTCCCGCCACATGGATGACCGAGGCCGTCTCGATGAGGTTGTCGGCGGTCTCGAAGGCCGAATTGCCCCGCCCGATGATCAGTACCCGCTGCCCGGTGAACCCGGCCGGGTCGACCGGCATCAGGTCGTACCGCTCGGCCAGTTCCACGCCCTCGATGGGCGGGATGTAGGGGCGGGACACGCCGGTCGCCATGATCAGCCGCCGGGCTCTGCGGACGGTGCCGTCCTGGTCCACGGTCTCGAAGTCCCCGCGCGGACCGCCGTCCTGCGCCGGTCGCCGGGAGATACGGGTGATCCGCGTGCCGTAGCGGATCCGCAGGCGGTGGGTGTCGGCGAAGTCGGCGAGATAGCCGACCATGTCGTCGGCGTCGGGGAAGTACCGGGGCGTGACCGCGGTGAACAGCGGCGAGCCCTCGTCGGACAGCAGTGAGTTCCAGTCGGTGCGCAGATTCAGCTCGGGATCGTCCCAGCCGGTGTGCACCTTGTTGATGGATATGAGTTTCCTGTGTCTGGGAAACCTCGTGAAGAAGGTGCCGGGAGCCGCGCCCGCCTCGACGACCAGATAGTCGCGTCCCGCGCGTTCCAGGAAATATGCCGCCTGGATTCCCGCGGGTCCCGCACCGACGACGAGGTAATCGATCCGCTCTTCTCCGGACACTGGGCCTCCCGGCTCCTGAGATGGACGGAGTCACCGTAGTTGAGAGTTAAAGGAGACATCTATAGGCAGGGATGTGATCCATATCACACCATGGTCCTTGGTCTTCGGGCGGATAATTTCAGCTTCGGCGCAAGTGCCCGACGTGTGCCGTGCGAGCCGTGCACACATATGCCCGCCGAGGTTTCCCTCCCGGCATTGCAGTTGTCCGCGGCCGAAACGCGACCCCCGTGACCGCCCCACCGGATCGGAGAGCGCCGTGAACAATCCGGCCGAATCGGTATTTCCCCAGCCACTCGTGGACGCTTTCCTGCTCGATCCGGGCACCCCGGCCTTCGAATTCCGGTCACATCCCGTCAGCCGCGGCGAGGTGCTCGACCTCGTACGCCGCTGCGTCGCGGGACTGCGGGCGGCCGGACTCGGCCCCGGCGGGGGAGTGGCCGTCACCACCGCCGTCACCCCGCGGGGCTTCGCCGCCCAGATCGCCGCCCACCTGCTGGGATGCCGCGTCACAGGGCTGCGCCCCGGACTGACGCCGAGCCAGCTCGCCCATGTGCTGTCCACCGGAATCGACGCGGTCGTCGCCGACGACTCGACCGCGACCCCCGCGCTTTTGGCGGCGGCGGGCACCCGCCCCGTGCTCCACGTGGACCGCGACCTGTCGGCCGCACCGGCGGACACATCGCCCGACGCCCTGACCGCGCACGGCCGCCCCGACGACATCGGCCTCATCACCCTGACCAGCGGCAGCACCGGCCACCCCAAGGGCTGCGCCCAGACCTACCGCGCGCTCAGCGAACACTGGTCGTGGCAGCCCGCGCGGTGGAGCGCGACCACCGCCCGACTCGCCGCCGGATACCGCCGCTACCTCGTCTTCGGCACACTCACCAGCGCCGTCATGCTCGAACACCTCTCCCTGTGTCTGCTCGACGGCGGCACCGCCGTGATCCCCGAACCCCCGCTCACCTTCCCGGAGATCTGGCAGCGCCACCGCATCACCGCCTGCCTGTGCACCGTCCCCCGGCTCTACCAGATCCTCGACACCCTGCGCACCGAGCACATCGACACCAGCAGCCTGCGCGTCCTGCTCGTCGCGGGCTCACCGCTGCCGCCGCACCGGCTCGCCGAGGCCGCCGACCGGCTCGGCACCGCCGTCCACCAGGGGTACGGGCAGACCGAGACGGGCATGCTCGCGCTCCTCACCCCCGAGGATTTGGCCGAGCGGCCGGAGCAAGTGACGGACTCGGTCGGCCGGCCGATGCCCGGCGTCGATGTCAGCGTGCGCGATCCCCAGGGGCGCCCCGTGCGGCCGGGCACACCCGGCGAGATCTGGGTCCGCAGCGCGGGCGCCATGTCGCGCTACTGGCAGGACGAGGAACAGACCCGCGAGGTGGTGAGCGACGGCTGGATCCGTACCCGCGACCTCGGCACCCTCGCGGACGACGGCTATCTGCGCCTGGTCGGCCGCGCCCGCGACGTCATCTTCGTCAACGCGATCCTGCACTACGCGGGAGCGATCGAGTCCGCGCTCGCCGCCCACCCGGACGTCGACCAGGCATATGTGGTCGGGGCTCCCGACGAGACGACCGGTGAGGCCGCCCACGCCTTCGTCGTACCCGTCGTGGGGCGCACGCCGACCGCCGAGGTCCTGCGCGGCGCCGTACGCGCGGAGTTGGGCGAGGCGGCCGTGCCCGCCACCGTCACCGTGCTGGATGCGATGCCGGTCGCACCCAGCGGCAAGCCCGACAAGCGGGCCCTGCTGGCGCTCCTCCCCGGTGCGCACGGTGTCCCGGGTCCGCCCGGCGCCCCGGTGACGACGACCGGCTGAGCGGACTCGCGCCCGCCCAGCCGTCAGTTCACGCGGCTGTCAGTCCACCCGGCCGTCAGTCCGCCCGGCCGGCCGTCAGTTCACCGGGCCGGGCGTTCGGCTCTCCGCTCAGTCGGTTCAGTCGGTGCGCGGACGGATCAGGACGGTCATCGACCGCGCGTGCACCGGCACCACCGCGTTGGCCGGGATGCTCGGTCCGTCCGGGCCGCCCGTGTCGGACTCGACGGCGGTGTCCACGACGATCTGCCAGCCGTCGCCGAAGGCACCGGCCGGGACGGTGAAGTCCACTTGCTCGTCATGGCTGTTGACCAGGACGAGGAAGGAGTCGTCGGTGACGCGCTCGCCGTGCGGGCCGGGCTCGGGGATGCTGTCGCCGTTGAGGAAGGCGCCCACCGCGTGCGCGTCCTCACGCAGCCAGTTGGCCTCCTCCATCTCGCGGCCGTCCGGGCGGAACCAGACCAGATCCGGCGTGCCCTTGCCGTCCCCGCCGCGGAAGAAGCGCCGTCGGCGCAGCACCGGATGCCGGGAGCGCAGGGCGATGACGCGCTGGGTGAACGCCAGCAGATTGCGCCGGGGCTCGTCCAGGTCCCAGTCCACCCAGGCGGTTTCGTTGTCCTGGCAGTAGACGTTGTTGTTGCCGAGTTGGGTGCGGCCCAACTCGTCGCCGTGGGCCAGCATCGGCACGCCCTGGGACACGAAGAGCGTGGCGAGGAAATTGCGCTGCTGCCGGGCCCGCAGGGCCAGGATCTCCTTGTCCTCCGTCCGGCCCTCGGCGCCGCAGTTCCACGAACGGTTGTTGCTGTCCCCGTCGTTGCCGTTCTCGCCGTTGGCCTCATTGTGCTTGTCGTTGTACGAGACCAGGTCGCGAAGGGTGAAACCGTCGTGGGCGGTGACGAAGTTGACGCTGGCGCGCGGGCGACGGCGGCTGCCCTCGTACAGGTCGGAGGAGCCGGTCAGCCGGGAGGCGAACTCCGGCAGGGTGGAAGGGGCGCCACGCCAGAAGTCCCGTACCGAGTCACGGTACTTGCCGTTCCACTCACTCCACAGGGCGGGAAAGTTGCCCACCTGGTACCCGCCGTCGCCGACGTCCCAGGGCTCGGCGATGAGCTTGACGCGGCTGATCACCGGGTCCTGCTGCACCAGGTCGAAGAAGGCGGACAGTCGGTCCACCTCGTGGAACTGCCGGGCCAGCGCGGACGCCAGGTCGAACCGGAAACCGTCGACATGCATCTCGGTCACCCAGTAGCGCAGCGAGTCCATGATGAGTTGCAGCACGTTGGGGTGCCGCATCAGCAGGCTGTTGCCGGTGCCCGTCGTGTCGAAGCAGTGCCGAGGATCGTCGTCCACCAGCCGGTAGTACGAGGCGTTGTCGATACCGCGGAAGGAGAGCGTCGGGCCGAGCTCGCTGCCCTCCGCGGTGTGGTTGTACACCACGTCGAGGATCACCTCGATGCCCGCCTGGTGCAGTGCCTTGACCATCTCCTTGAATTCGGTGACCTGTTGACCGCGCGTGCCACTGGAGGAGTACGCGTTGTGCGGCGCGAAGAAACCGATGGTGTTGTAGCCCCAGTAGTTCGACAGGCCACGGTCGCGCAGATGGCCGTCCTGCACGAATTGGTGCACCGGCATCAATTCGACGGCGGTGACGCCCAGTTCGGTCAGGTGCTCCACGATCGCCGGATGCGCCATTCCCGCGTAGGTGCCGCGCAGCTTCTCCGGCAGCGCCGGGTGACGTACCGTCAGGCCCTTGACGTGCGCCTCGTACAGCACCGACTCGTGGTACGGCCGCTTCGGCAGATGGTCCTCGCCCCAGTCGAACGCCGGGTCGGCGACCACCGAGAGCATGGTGTGGCCGAGGCTGTCGGCGGTGTCGGGCTCGTCCGAGCCGTCGTCGCGGTAACCGAGCAGCGACCGGTGGCTGTCGGGCTGGCCGTCGATGGCCTTCGCGTACGGGTCCACCAGCAGCTTCGCCGGATTGCACCGGTGCCCGCTGTCCGGCCGGTACGGGCCGTGCACGCGATATCCGTACGCCTGGCCGGGACCGACGCCCGGCAGATACGCGTGCCAGACCGATCCGTCCACCGACGCCAGCGGGGTGCGTTGTTCACGCCCGCGCGCGTCGATGACGGCCAGATCGACTTTCTCCGCCACTTCCGAGAAGAGGGCGAAATTGGTGCCTGAGCCGTCATAGGTCGCGCCCAGGGGATACGGAAGTCCGGACCATTTCTGCATTCGCCGAAGCTAACCGCTCCGCGGCACGACGGCGCCGACGCACGCCGCGTCCGTACGGGTGACACCGCGCCCGCGCCCGCAACACCGCGCCCGCGCCCATAACGTCGAGCCCGCGCCTACAACGTCGTGCCCTTGACCGCCGGGCCCGGGCCCACCACGCCCGCGCTCACTTCTTCTGCGGCGTGATCACGGTGACGCCGCCGGCCGACCCGTCGCTGAGGGCGGCCAGCGCGCCCGGCGCCGCGTCCAGGCCGATGACCGAGCCGACCAGCAGATCGGGGCGGAGCGTCCCGGCCGCGACCAGCCGCATCATCTCCGGATACGCGTGCGCGGCCATGCCGTGGCTGCCCAGAATCTCCAGTTCGAGCGCGAGCACCCGGTCCATGGGGACGGCGACACCGCCCGACGGCAGCAGCCCGACCTGCACATGCCTGCCCCGCCGCCGCAGCCCCGCCACGGAGGCCGCACAGGTGGCGGGGGAGCCGAGCGCGTCGACCGAGACATGCGCCCCGCCGTCGGTCGCCGCGCGGACCGCCTCCGCCGTGTCGACATCGGCCCGCGAGGCGTCGACCCCCACCGAGGCGCCGAACTTCCTTGCCAGGCCGAGGGCTTGGGCCGAGGTGTCCACCGCCACCACGCGTGCCCCGCAGGCCACCGCGATCATCACCGCCGACAGGCCGACCCCGCCGCAGCCGATCACCGCCACCCACTCGCCCGGCCGCGTACGGCCTTGCGCGACCACCGCGCGGTACGCGGTGGCGAAGCGGCAGCCGAGCGACGCGGCGGTCGCGTACGGCATGGCGTCGGGCAGCCCCACCAGGTTGACGTCCGCGTGCGGGACGGCGACGTGCTCCGCGAAGGAGCCCCAGTAGGTGAAGCCCGGCTGCTCCTGCCGCTCGCACACCTGCTGGTCGCCGCGGGCGCAGGCGGCGCAGCTCCCGCAGGCGCAGACGAACGGCACGGTCACCCGGTCGCCGACCCGCCACCGGCTGACCCCGGGACCCACCTCCTCGATCCGGCCCGCGAATTCATGACCCGGCACATGCGGCAGCGTGATCCCGTCGTCATGCCCGAGCCACCCGTGCCAGTCGCTGCGGCACAGCCCGGTCGCCTCCACCCGTACGACCACCCCGTCGGGCGGACATCCCGGATCGGCCACCTCCCGAACCTCCGGCACCCGCCCGAATTCCTCGAACACCACAGCCCGCACGTCCGCCACCACCTTGCCGTCACATCAGTCGTCCCGCCCTGCCGTTGCGCCCCACCCTCGCGCACGGCCGCACCCCGCCGCACCCCGCCGCACCCCGTGGGCGTCAGGCCGCGCCCGTGACGCTGACCTCGGTGAGGTGGAAGGAGGTATTGGCGGTGTTGCTGAGGCCGTCGACACGGATGTAGCGCGCCACGGCCGTGAGAGAGAACGTGTCCCCGGCGTCCGTGGCGACCGCTGCGGTGTTCTTGCCGCCGAGGGCGAACCAGTGGACGCCGTCGAGACTGCCGGTCAACGTATAGGTGTAGGCGCGCTTGCCGTCCACGTAATTGCGGACGTTGACCGCCGACAGGTCGTGGGCCGCGCCGAGGTCGACCTGCCACCAGGTGTCGCCGCCGGCCATCGCGCTCGCCCAGTACGTCTTGTTGGTGCGGTCGCCGTCGACCGCCGCGGAGGGCGGGCTGCCCGCCTCGTAGGACAGGGCTGTCGTCGGCCTGCCGAGGCTCAGTACGGTGTCGCCCGAGGTGTCCCGCGCGGTGAACGGTGCCAACGTCAGCCCGTCGAACCGCGCGGCGCCCTGGCGGTGGGTGGACGCGTTGACCGCGGAGAAGAGCAGACCGGCGTCCTCGGCGGGCGCGGCGCCGGGCAGCGACGCCGATCCCACCCGGGTCCAGTCGGTGCCGTCCTGGCTGCACCAGCCGGTGAAGGTGTCGCCGTCGCGGCTGATCCGCAGGTGGACAGGACCGGTGAATCCGCCGCTCGACGCGGAGTGCTCAAGGGTTCCGTTGCCGTCGGCGTCCCACATGAACACGCAGCCGTGCTCCGGCGTGACGGCCAGATCGGCGTAACCGGGGCTTCCCGGCCGCGCGAGGTCCGCGCGCACGACGAGTCCGGCGCGCGCCCAGGGGCCGCTGTCGTCCTGCTCCAGCACCTCCGTGCCGACGGCCTGCCCGGAGGTCAGCCACCGCGGGCGGTAGACGGCGCCGTACTGGTCGGTGGACGCGCCGATGTCCGCGCCGCCCCCTGCCATGCCGAAGACGTCGCCGTGCTGGGCGAAGGCGATCGACGCGGGGGAAGCGGAGGACGCCGTGCGATACGGCTCGGCCACCGGTCCTGACACCAGGACGTCGGTCGTGTCGGCCGCGGTCGCCGACACCGCGTCGTCGGCTCCGCCCGACGACCAGCGCACGGTCGCCGTCAGACGCGCCAGGCCGGCGGGTGCGGCGCCGCTCGGAATCGTCACGTCCCAGGCGGCGGTGGCCGTCCCGCCCGCGGGCACCGACGGCGTGGCACCGCCGACCGGGCGGACGGTGTAGCCGCCCGGCGCGGTCAGCGCGAAGCTCGCGGCGCCGGTGGGCCACAGGGCGTTGTCGTTGGTGAAGACCGCGGTCAGCCGTACGGTCGCGCCGGGCGGCCCGGCCTTCGGGTCCGCGGCCAGGTCCACGTGCCCCGCCGGGTACGCGGCGACCTTCCGCGCCTGCTGATAGGCGTCGTCGGTGGGCGTGCTCCGATAGCGCGCCACCTTGTGGACCCATGTCGAGGCGACCGCGCGCCAGTCGACGGCCCGCGGCGGACCGCCGGTGCTGAGCGCGGTGCGGAGCGAGTCGAAGAACGTCCGCCAGCGCGCCCCGTAGTAGTCCCCGACCAGGCCGTTCCACTCGCGCCCCGCGTAGTCCTGGATCGGATGGGTCTCCGTCCAGTCGCTGACCAGCGTGCGCAGGTCGTACTCGAGGCGCCTGGCCTCCGCGGGAGTCGGCGCCTGCGCGGCGGCCTCCTTCTGCCAGACGCCGAACAGCGACGTGCCGTCGGCGCCCAGGAGCGTGTCCAGCAGATTCAGCTTGGTCATCCACTGCCCGCTGAGCGCGTCGAAGGCGGCGGTGTCGCGGGCGGTGTACGCCTGGCGGATGCGCGGCAGCAGGGTCCGGGTGTCGTTGGACAGCACCTGACGGCCGAGGTCCACGAGGTCGTACGTGTACGCGGTGCTGCCGCGCGACGGCTGTCCCACCTGGAGGAGTTCGCCGAACGCCCGCTGGACGTCCTTCGGGTCGTACGGGACCGAACCGGCCGTCGCGGACAGACCGGGCTGGATCGAGAAGATGCTGCTGGTGTGCCTGGTCCCGGTGTCGCCCGGCCACGCGTACGCCGTACGGCCCAGGATCTGCCAGGCCGCCACCGCGTGCGGGTCGGCGGCCCCGTAGCGCGCCGTGGCGTACGCGGCCATCCAGGTGTCCATGTCGACCGCCGACGACTCCCACGCCAGATCGGCGAAGAACTCCACGGCCACCGGATTGTTGTCGATCGCCTCCGGCATCAACGCGATACCGCTCAGGGCCGTGCCGGGCTTGGCGAGCCACGCATGGAACTTCGTGTTCCACAGCGCCATGCTCGCGCCCATGTTGGTGTTGCCGCCGAAGTTCCAGATCGTGCCGAAGGCGTACGGGGTCCCGAGGTAGTCCTGGTCGCGGTCGGTCGCGCCCGTGGTGTCGGAGTTGCCGTCGAGGACGAGCATGCGGGAGGTGTCGACGGCCCGGAGGGTCTCCTCGCGCGGGTTGCTCTCCCAGCCGAGGATGGCCCAGATCGCTCCGGGGTGGGCCCGGTCGAGGGCGTTCTGTACGGCCCGGGAGGCGTCGCCGACGTTGACGTCGCCCGCCTGGCCGCCCTCGTGCAGCAGGTCCATCTTGTACATCGAGCTGTCGCCGAACAGCTTGCTCTGCTCGCCGTAGAACGTGTCGGCGACCTGGCCGAACAGCGCCGTCGTCGGGTCCAGCCAGTCGGACCGGGGAAAGCCGTTCCAGGTTCCCTGCGCGATCACATGGGCTCCCGCGTTCTTCGCGGCGAAGCCCGGCGGGACGGTGCCGAAGTAGCCGGGCAGCACCGGAGTGAGGCCGAGCTGCCGCAGATAGCCGGTCATCCGGCGGCCGAGCGTCACCCGCTGGTCGAGGAGTTGCGCGCTGATCGGGCCGTTCTCGCAGCACATGTTCTGGAGCAGCCACCACGGCTGGTGGCCGGGCTGCGGGATCCAGGCGCGCATCTCGGCGTCGGAGTAGCCGAAGTGCTGGAAGGTCTTGTCGTAGACGGCCTCCTGCCCCTCGTAGACCAGCATCTCGTTGATGCCGTCGAGCGCCAGCACGTCGATCCGCCGCTGCCACTGCTGCCAGGTCGGATACGCGCCCGCGTACCCCTCGTCGGTGTCGTTGAGGGCGAAACGGTGGGCGACGTTCGCGGACCGGCCGATGGGGGAGGACGGCAGGGGCAGCCGGTCGGGCAGCCGCAGTTGCTCCCCGTTGAGCGAGATGTCGGCGTGGGCGACGACGCGCAGGTACTGGCCGAGTCCCGCGAGGAGCGTGCCGGGTGTGGTGCCGCTGATCCGCACCCGCCCGCCCGCCGCCTCGATCAGATAGCGGTCCTGGCCCGATCCGGCGGCGATGCCCCGCAGGTCGATCTGGCGCGCGTGATCGGGGCCGAGCAGGCGCGTGACGGCGGCTTCGGCGACCAAGGTGTCGACGGCGGAGGGCGCGGCGAGGGTCGCCGTGCGGGCCTTCCCCGTCGTCGCGTCATTCCCGGCGGGAAGCTCCCTCGGCCCGCTCGGCCCGCTCGGCCCGCTCGGCCCGCTCGGCCCGCTCGGCCCGCTCGGCCCGCTCGGCCCGCTCGACCTGTTCGACCCGCTCGTCCCGGCGGACGCGGCGGGTCCTGCCACGACGGCGCCCGTGACGAGGGCCAGGAGGGTCGCCAGGACGGTGAGGAACGCCCTGACGCGTAAGGATCGGCCGCTGACGGCACGCGGGGCGAAGAGACGTGTGGACACGGATCTCTTTCCTGTCGAGGACCGGAACCGTAGGCAAACCGCTCGCAGAGTGAACTCCCCACCCGACCGTCCGTCAACAGGTACCACTCCCGTCACAGGGAGCTGATCTGACGCGCCGTAGGCGACGGCCACCACGGTGACCGGGATGTCCCGGCCAGGACCGCATCCGGCGGCGAGCCGCGCGGGCGCCGTACCGCCGCGCGTGTGCCGGGCAGGGCCGTACGGTCGCTCAGCGCTCCTGCCGCGACGGCGTCGGCGCGGTACGGGGGGCGGTCATGTCGAGCAGGAGCATCGCGTCGTTGCCGGGGGTGCCGGGGGTGCCGGGGGCGGCGGTGTAGATGCCCATGCGCTGGCCCGCGGTGCCTTCGAGGGCCATGCCCTGGAACGCGAGGGTTGTCCTGCCGACCCGGGGGTGCTGGAAGGTCTTGGTGGCGGCCTTGCGACACAGCCGCGGACCTGGCCCGCCCAGTCGGGGAAGACCTCGCGGGCGGCCGGGTGTAGTAGTCGATGCTGACCCCGGAGAGCGTGGCCAGTTCCTCGCGGCGCAGGCCGGGCGTGCGGCGGACCCCCGGACCGGGGGTGAGGCCGGCGGACCGCGGGCTGGTCTGGGTACGACGGGCGCGCAGGAAAGAGCGGTGCGGCCTCGGGGCCGTCCAACGCCCAGCCGCGGCCGGTGCCCGACCGCCCGAAGCTCATGCACCCCAGGGTGATACGGCTGATCTTGAGTCCTGAGCTTCCCAGGTTGGGGTACTCCATGGGTCCATGGAGTACCCGGAGCACGCGAAGAGGGAGGCCGTGACACGGCCTCCCTCCGTCCCTCACCGCATCGGTCCCGCGGGGGAGCGGCTACGGAATGACGAGCGTTTTGAGCGCGGTGCGCTCGTCCATGGCCCGGTACCCCTCGGGTACGTCCTCCAGCGACACGGTCTGGTCGAAGACCCGGCCGGGGTCGACCGTGCCGTCCAGCACCCCGGGCAGCAGCTCCTCGATGTAGGCGCGCACGGGAGCCGGGCCACCGGTCAGGGTGACATTGGGGCCGAAGAGGCTGCCGAAACCGACCGGCGCGTTCGCGTACTGCGGGACGCCGACCCGGCTGATCACTCCGCCGGGGCGGACGACCCCGACGGCCGTCTCGTACGCGGGCATGTGGCCGACCGCCTCCAGGACGGCGCGGGTGCCGTGTCCGCCGGTCAGTTCGCGGACCTTGGCGATCCCTTCCTCGCCGCGCTCGGCGACGACGTCGGTGGCGCCGAATTCACGGCCCAGGTCGGTGCGGACCTTGTGGCGGCCCATGAGGATGACGCGCTCGGCGCCGAGCCGCCTGGCGGACAGCACCGCGAGCAGGCCCACGGCCCCGTCACCGATGACGGTGACGCTGTCGCCGGGACGTACCCGCGCCTGCTTGGCGGCGTGATGGCCGGTGCCGTACACGTCGGCCAGCGTCAGCAGCGACGGAAGCAGCGCGGTGTCGACTCCGGTGGGCAGCTTCACCAGGGTGCCCTGGGCCTGCGGGACGCGGACCGCCTCGGCCTGGGCGCCGCCGACGCCGCCCGCCGCGAAGAAGCCGCCGTGCGGGCACGAGGTGTGCAGGCCCGCGCGGCAGAATTCGCAGGTGTTGTCGGCGAAGGCGAACGGGGAGACCACCAGGTCGCCCACGCTCAGCCCCGAGACCTCGGCGCCCAGGTCCTCGACGACGCCCAGGAACTCGTGCCCCATGGGGACCGGGCCGTCCGTGGCGGACATGCTGTGGAAGGGGTGCAGGTCACTGCCGCACACACAGGAACGGACGACGCGTACGACCGCGTCGGTGGGCTGCTCGATCGTCGGGTCCGGCGCGTCCTGCACGCGCACGTCCCCGGCCTTGTACATGAACGTTGCCCGCATGGGGGTACGTCTCGCTCTCTGCCTGGAAGGGTGCATTCGCAGACCTGCTGATCAGGTCTCTTTCAGCGTGGCACCCACGCGCGGACGGGCCCAGGGAGAGATCTCTCCCCCCTAGGGCCGGACGCGGTCATGGCCGGGGCGCGGGGGAGGACGGGAGCGAGAACGCATGGCGTCCCGAGCCCACGCCGAAGGGCGCCCGGCCGCGGGGAGGCGCACCTCGGCGCGGGTGTTCGGCGGGACCACGGCCGTGACGGAGAGGGTGCCGCCCTCGGTCCGCCAGCCGGCCTCCGCCCTGCCGTACGGCGTCTCGTGCGCGGCGCGGGCCCGGGTGAGACCGGCGCCGGGCACGGGCGCGACGCGGATGTGCCGCCGGCCGGAGGCGACGGCGCCGAGCCCGGCGACCGTGCGGTGCAGCCAGTCGGCGACGGCGCCGAGCGCGTAGTGGTTGAACGACGTCCCCCCGCCCGGATTGACCGAGCCGTCCGGCGGCACGGAGTCCCAGCGCTCCCACACCGTCGTGGCGCCCATGGTGACCGGATACGGCCAGGACGGGCAGTCGCGCTCCAGCAGCATGCGGTAGGCGAGTTCGGGCTCGCCCGCGCCCCGGCCGCGCTGCCGCGCTCACACAACGACGGCGCGGCGGCGGGCGGATGACCGGGGGGTGGGAACACCGAGCAGGTGGGCGGCTCGGCGGGGAATCGGGTCCTCCTCGGCCGGCACTGGCGCACGAGCCTGCCCGTCGGGGCGGCTCGCAGGGGTGCGCGCTCCATGGTGACGGGAACACCTGCCCGCGGGCGGTGCGGAACGGGAAGCGGCGGCGGCCGGGTCCGGCAAGGGCGCTCGCCGCCGACCGGCGCCGTCGCGCCGCGCTCGCGGATTCGCACGCCGGACGCGGTCAGGGGACACCGACCTGGAAAACGTGCGCGAGCCGCGGTGCGGAACGTAGTCTCGAACACGTGAGTCGGCTGACGGGTGTTGAGCAAGAAGAGTGCGTGCGGTGCGCGGAGCTGGAGGCCCGGTTCAGGGATCCGTCGACCGTCAACCCCGGTGCGTATCTTTACGGTTGGGCCACACACCAGCTCGACGACCACGACGCCGAGCCGGAACCCCTGCCCGACTGCCCCGAATGCGGCAAGTACGCGGCGGGACCCGGCACCGTCCACGCGCGGGTGTGGCAGCGCTGGGCGCGGACGCACTACATGCAGTGCACGCTCGCTCCGTACTGGAAGCCGTAGCGGGAGTCCGGCGGAAACCGTTCGCACCGCCACTGAGCTGGGAAAACAGTGTGCTGGGAGTCGGCCGCTGCGGGCTCCGGAACGGTCTCGAATGGCGCAATATGGACATATCGGATGTCATGGTACTAAGCGTGTGTCTCTCGTGACGCACAGCGACCGCCGGGGAAGTCTCACCCCTGGTAGTTCGGCAAAGGAATACGCACCATGTCATCTGATCCCAGCTCATCCCCCGACGAGCGATCCCCCATAGCCACGCGCGACGAGCCCAGGCACACCCTGCTCCGCACCGCGGCGACCACCCGCCCGCTGGCCGAAGTGGCCAGTCTGGTCAACCTCCTCAAGCAGAACGGCGAGTCGCCGAGTCCGGCCGACGAGGCACTGCGGCTGGCCGCCGTGTCCCGACCGGTCGACGAGGTACGGCAGTTGGTCGTCCTGCTCAACGAACCGCCGCACGCGGACGGCGAGGCCGGTACGACCCTGCGCGCGGCGGCCATGGGCCGTCCCATCGAGGACGTCGCCCACCTGGTCACCATCTTCGGCCCGGAGAGCGACGGCTCGCCGATCCGCGGCCCGGAGCCGACCGGCCCCGACACGTCAGGGCACGCCTGGCCGGAACAGCGACCCGAGGGGGAGGGGCAAGGCACCGACGAGCCGCCCGCCACGGGCGGCGGCGCGGGCCGCCTCGCCGGGCGCCGCCCCGGCTCGGGCCCCGCGCGGACCCGCCGCGCGGCGCCCGCCCTGGCCTCCGTCCTGCGCTGGCCCGCCGCCGTCGCGCTCCTCGCGGTCGCCGCGATCCACCTGCCCACCGACATCGCGGGCCTGCGCGCCGGCGACCTCGCGGCGGGTGTGTCCCTGGCCATCACCGTCCTCTGCCTGGTCCTGGCGGTCATGCTGACCGTGCAGGACACGGTCTGGACGTGGGCGGCCAGCGCGACCGCGGCTGTGGGCACACTGGTGCTGCACTCGCTCGCCGCCGGCTTCGGGCCCGTGCACCTGCTCAGGGACAGCCTCGGCCGGTCCTTCGCCGGGTCCACCACAACGGTGCTGGCCTGCGCCGCGGTGGCGGCGGCCCTGGCGGGCTCCGCGCTGCTCCGCAGGCACAAGCCCACGGTCGCCGCGACCGACGCCTGACGGCCCACAGGCGGTGCCAGCGGGCTGACGCTGACGGCCCGCAGGCGGTGCCAGCGGGCTGACGCCCGGCCGGTGCCGCCACGAATGGCGGCGGTCATTCGCCCGTCGGCGTGCGTGCAGCCGCCACGTGTGCCAAGGTAGAAGAGGTCCCGCAGCCACCCCCCCCGGCTGCGGGACCTTCGCTTGTCCGTTCCGCGGGTCCCGCGACGCGACGCCACGGCCCTCGGCCGCGCCCTGTGCGGACGCACGTCCTCCACATACGCGTACGAACCGACACCCCCTGCCCCGGCCCCCGCGCCGGGGCATCGTGCTGCCGCCCGGGCCCCCGCCGGACCCCGACACGCGCCCCCGCCGCGCCCCGTCCTCCCCTTCCCGCCCGTCCCTCCCGTGCCGCCTGGACGATTCGGGCGTTGCCGGGGCACGACAGGGCGTACGGTCACTGGTGCGCCGAGCGGGGCGGCGGCGACAATCTGCTGACCAGGCGATCGACGTGTGCAGCGCACGACGGACCACACCAACGCGCACCGCCGGACGCACGACCGGGCGCACCGCGAGGAGCAGCCGTGATATCCGAGCCGGAACTGACGGGCGGACTCGACGAGCCCACGCCTGCGGACATGGTCTCCGACGGGGACCCCTCCCCCCGACCGGCCGCCTTCGGCCCGGGCGGCAGGCGCCTGTGGGCGGTCGGCCTCGGCGGCGCCCTCGTCGCGTCCGCCGCGTGGGCGGGCGGCCTGTACGCGTACGGCCCGCGGCACAGCGGCGCACCGGACATGCACGGCTACGTCCTGCACGGCAGCCCGTGCGCGGGACTCACCCTCAAGCCGCTCACCGACGCGCTCAAGGCCACCGACACCCAGACCGTCTCACCCGCGGTGGTCCACCTCGGCCCCGCGCTCGACCAGATCCGCTGCACGATCGAGACCACGTCACCGATCCCGCTGCGCGGCGGCACGGCGCGTTACGAGGTGGTCGTCGGCGTCGACCTGCACAAGGCGACCGACCCCGCCGCCGAATTCGAGGACCAGCGCGATCTCGACACCGCCGACCTCATCCCCGTCACGACCACCGAATCCGTCCCCGACCTCGGGGACAAGGCGTACTTCCTCACCATCAACGCGGGGTCGCAGCAGCTCAAAGTCCTCGACGGCGGCGCGGTGTTCACCCTCACCCTCAACGGCTACAACTACCTCGCCACCAGCGTGGACGGGCAGCAGGGCGACAGCACCTCCGAGACCGACCTGCGGGCGTACCAGCCCGCGCTGATCGCCACGGTGCGCAACGTGATGAAGGGGCAGAAGTAGCGGGCACGGCAACGGTGACGTCCCGGACGGACATGACAGTCGGGGCGGAGGCGGCGGCCACGCCGACCCGGGGCCCCCGCCCCTATCGGGTGTCCTTGAGAGCCCCACCGCCGGAGTACCCGCCGGGTCGCGGTCGCGTTGGGTAGTTTTGTGGCACGTCCTTCACAGCGGTCCAGGCCGGACCGCCTCCGGGCCGGCGACCGCCGTCCGGCGGCCCGGCCGCGCCGCCCACGATGCGGAGCAGCGCGATGACCACACCACGAGACCTGATCGTCGTCGCCATGGACGTGCCGCCCGACCTCCTCGTGGACCGCGGCGACCTCTCCCTCGCCCTGGCCGGGGCCGAGCTGATCGACCTCATCGCGGCGAAGGAGCTGACGCTGCGCGGCGACCGCGTGGTGCCCGTACCCCGGCCGGAGGGCGAGCGGCGCACCGCGGACCGGCTGCTGGGGGAGGCGCTGACGGCGTACGAGACGGCGACGCGCTCCGCGGAGGCCGCCGACCGCGACCCGGGCAGGGCGACGGACAAGGCGACGGAAAGAGCGGCGGGCGAGGCGGCGGACAGGCCGACGGGCAAGCGGGCGGAACCGGCCGCGGAGAGCGGCGCGGACGACAATCCGGGGGAGCGCGTCGAGGACTGGCTGTGGCGCCGGGGCCGGGACCTGCCGACCGCGTACATCGCCGCGCTTGAAGAGGACGGCACGCTGGTCCCCGAGCGGCACCGGCGCTGGGGCCTGCTCCCCACCAGCCGACGCGTCCTCGCCGACACGCCGGGTCGGCGCCGGGCGGCCCAGCACTGGGCGTCGGACGCGCCGGTCCTCAGGGCGCTCGCCACCCTCATCGGGGTCAAGGGCGACGAGCCGCCGCCGGACGAGGTCCCCACGGGCAGCCCGTCGCGGGTGGTGCTGCGCGCACTCCGGCACGCCGTCGAGGAGTTGGCCGAGGAGCGCCGTCTGCGCACCACCCGACTCGATCGCGCCAACGCCACCTACCGCAGCCGCGGTTACTGACGGTCTGACGGTCGGTCACCCGCTCCCGATCAATCACGATTTAGGGGAGTGGACGGCCTGTTACGGGGTAGGCGACTCTTGCCCCGTGACACGGGGTGAGCAATTTTCCACGAGAGGCTGTGACGATGTCGGCCCACCCTGCCGCGCTGCGTGAACTGGTCGAGCGGTACGAGCACTTGAATTCCCAGAGCCCCGAGGTCCGCTCCGAGCCGCGGATCCGCGACCTCCTGCGTGACACCGCCTACACACTGTGCGTGGCGACCGGCACCGGCGAGATCGGCGCCGCGCTGGCCGCCGCCCGCGCCCTGCTCGCCGAAGCCGGGGACACCGAGGCGCTGGACGACGAGGCCGGAGACGCGACCACCGCCCTCGAAGCGGCGGCTTAGGGCCCCTCCTGAACCCCACGTCACCTCCAGAACCTCACGTCACCTCCCGCGCCCACGGGCGGCGGTACGCGGACCGGCACATATCAGCTCCAAACCCGTTGTGAACCGGCCCGACGGGGCACACTCACCGCATGGCTGATCTTGACGACGACCCGGTGATGGTCTGCGCCGAATGCGGGCGCACCAGCGACTGGAACCCCACGACCTTCTGCTCGTGGGCGTGCTTCGACACCGAGCCGCGGCCGGGCGCACCCGAGGCGATGGCGTACTTCACCGGCGCGGCCCCCGAGGATCCGGCCGACAGCGAGGAGTGAAGGGCCGCTTACGCGCTGCCCGCGCGTCCCGGCGTGCCGACAAGTCGGTTTCAGGCCGCTGCCCGCGCGTCCCGGCGTGTCGACAAGGCGGTCCCAGGCCGTCGCCAGCCCGCCCCGCCATGCCGTCCTGCCCGCCGCGATACGAGCCCGGCCCGCCCCTGGCGTGACGCTCGCGGTCACCCCCCGACGCGACGGCCGCACCCGCCCCCCTGTCCGATCCCTTGACGCGCGGGAGAGCGCTCTCATATGTTCCCCACGCACCGCATGAATGAAACGATTCACTCGCGTCTGCCGTTGAGTCACCCCCCACCTCGCACGGAGGCCGGAGCCATGTCCTTCCCCCACCCGCCGGGGCGACGATCGCCCTTATCCGCTTCCCGCCGCTTCAGGGTCGCGCTGTTCCTCGCGACCCTGTGCGCCGCCGTCGGCCTGTCGACCACGCCGCCCGCGTCCGCCGATGCCCGCAGCTCCGAAGCCCGTACTGCCGCGGCCCCCGCGGTTCCGGCCGCCGCCCCCACCGGGCTCGCCGGCCGGTCGGCGGGCGACGCGTACATCTACGCCCCGCACAGCAGGACGCTCGCCCCGGTCGCGGTCAAGGGCACGTCCGGGTCCGTCACCTCACCGGGGAACGTGCTGTCGGGCGCCTCGACCCGCATCTCCGGGACGAACGCGTATCTGGTCCTCGACTTCGGCAAGGAGGTCGGCGGGCTGGTGACGCTGAGATTCGCCGGGGCGAGCGGCAGCGGGCAGCGGGTCGGCCTGGCCTTCAGCGAGTCGTCGCTGTACGTCGGCCCGGTCAGCGACTTGAGCAGCGGCACCGTGTACTCCGGTTCCGGCACCGACGGCGCGCTGACCGCGACCGTCGACGGCGCGGGCACGTACACCATGCCGACCGACAAACTGCGCGGCGGCTTCCGCTACTTGACGGTTTTCATGGGGACGTCCGGCTGGGTGGACCTCAACGGGGTCTCGCTGGCGTTCACCGGCGCGGCCGGGATGAGCGACCCCGCCGCGTACACCAACTACTTCTATTCGAGCGACCCGCTGCTGAACAAGATCTGGTACGCCGGGGCCTACACCGTCCAGATGGACACGATCGCGCCCGACACCGGCCGCGCCTATCCGCCGCTCGCCTCCGGGTGGGAGAACAACGCCGTGATCGGCACGGGAGCGGGCATCCTCAGCGACGGCGCCAAGCGCGACCGCGCCGTCTGGCCCGGCGACCTCGGTGTGTCGACGCCCACCGAATACGTCTCGACCCATGACATCGCGTCCACCAAGAACGCCCTCAACAGCCTCTACCAGCACCAGAATTCCTCGACCGGTGAGCTGGAGTACGGCGGTCCGGCCGTCAACTTCTACGGCTCCGACACCTATCACACGTGGACGCTCATCGGGTCGGCGTCGTACTACACCTACTCCGCCGACAAGGCGTGGCTGGACTCGGTGTGGAGCCGCTACCGGCTCGGCATGTCCTTCATCACCGCGAAGATCGACGGCAACGGCCTGCTGAACGTCACCGGGACCAACGACTGGGCGCGCGGCGGCCAGGGCGGCGAGAACATCGAGGCCAACGCGCTGCTCTACGCGGCCCTCACCAGCGGCGCGACGCTCGCGACCGTCGAGGGGGACACGGCGGACGCCACCGCCTGGCGTCAGCGCGCGGCCACCGTGAAGTCCGCCGTCAACCAGCGTCTCTGGAACGGCGCGGTCGGCCTCTACCGCGACAACCCGACCAGCACGCTCTATCCGCAGGACGGCAACTCGCTCGCGGTCTGGTACGGGCTGACCGACAGCGCGGACAAGGACACCGCCATCGCGCATGCGCTCGCCGCCCGGTGGAACGACCACGGCGCGGCCAGCCCCGAGAAGGACGGCGGCGCCATCGGCACCTTCCCCGGATCGATGGAGGTCCAGGCCCACTTCGCGGCCGACGACGACATCAACGCGCTGGCCCTGATCCGCCGCGAGTGGGGCTACATGCTGGGCAGCCCCACGGGCACGGGAAGTACGTTCTGGGAGGGGTTCCGCTCCGACGGGTCCTTCGACTACGGCGGCACGTACATGAGCCTGGCGCACGGCTGGGGGACCGGACCGACCTCCGCCCTCACCTTCTACCTGCTGGGCCTGTCCCCGACCGGCACCGCTGCCTACGACTTCGTGCCGCACCCCGGCGACCTCGCCCACACCGAGGGCACCATCACCATGCCGCAGGGCACGGTGACCGGCTCCTGGGACCGGGACACGGCCGCGGGCACCCTCACCGAGTCGCTGACGAGCCCGGCGGGGACCACCGGCCGGATCGGCGTACCCACCAACGGCTCCGCCGACGCCACCGTCACCGTCAACGGCGCCACCGTGTGGAGCGGCGGCGCCTTCCACCCGGGCGCGGGCATCAACGGCGGGTCGAGCGACGGCCGTTACGTCTACCTCACCGGCGTCCCCGCCGGGACGTACGCGGTGTCCGCCACCGGCCTCGGCGCCCCCGTGCCCTTCGCCACCTCGGTCGCGGGCACGACGCTGCCGACCGGCTACACCCTGTGCGCCGTCGAGGGCGGCACCTGCACCCCGTCCGGCAGCCAGGTCATGGCCTACGGCGCGGGCGCGTACGCCTACCGGTCCGTCAGCGGCGCGACGCTCTGCGCGGCCTCCGCCTTCGGCGGCGCCGACCCGGCCTACGGCGTACTGAAGTCCTGCTACCTCGCCCCGTCCGGCGGCCCCGCGGGCTACACCTCGTGCGCGGCGGAGAAGGGGACCTGCGCGGTCAGCGGCACCCGGGAAGTCGCCTACGGCGCGAACGGCGCCTTCCGCTTCCAGGTGGTCACCGGCAGCGTCGCCTGCACCAACGACGCCTTCGGCACCGACCCGTTGTACAACACGGCCAAGAGCTGCTGGGCCGCCCCGAACGGGCCGCCCGCGGGCAACTGGACGCAGTGCGCGGCCGAGAAGTCCGTCTGCGCGGTCACCGGATCGCAACCCGTCGCGTACGGCGCCGCGGGCGCGTTCTGGACCGGCCGCTCCAACGGCCCGACGACCTGCGGCAACGACACGATGGGGGTCGACCCGGTCTTCGGCGTGGCCAAGAGCTGCTCCACGTACGCGGGCGCCCCGCCCGGCTTTCCGGCGACCTGCTCGGCGGAGAACGGCAGTTGCGCCTTCACCGGCCGCAGGACCGTGGCGTACGGGGCGGCGGGCGACTACCTCTACGCGACGTTCACCGGGGGCACGCCCTGCACCACCGCGGCCTTCGGTGGCGGTGACCCGATCCCGAACGTCGCCAAATCCTGCTACCTGACGTCGTAGGGCGGACCCAAGCGGCGGACCGCGCAGGGGAGTTGCGAAACCACGCAAGTGGAATCCATGCATCCTGCGCGGTCATTTCTCGACCACGTCTTCCCCAAGGCGAACTGACGAAGGCAAAGCGGAGGTAGAGACTTCGTCCGGTCCCTGTATTGACGTGACCGCGTCACCCATAGTGGCGGTTCGGTGCCTCAGTCACCCCACCTGGCACCGCAGGCACCACTGCATCCGCAGGCCCCCAGGTAACCCACCACAGGAGGCAGTTCGTTGCGCATCACCCTGAATCCGGCGATACGTCGCGCCGGTCTACCCCTCACCGCGGTCGCCGCTCTGGCCGCTTCCGCGCTGGCCCTCACCCCGTCCGCCGTCGCGCAGACGCCGGCCGCCGCGCAGCCCGTCCACACCGCGCGGGCCTGTGCCACGCCCGCCAAGGCGGGCGACATGGCCTGTAAGGCGCTGCGCGTCACCAGCGGCACCGTGCACGCCGCGCGGACCACCACGGTCTCGCCGGACGCGGCCACCGCCGCCACGCCGTCGGGCTACGGTCCCACCGACCTGCGCGCCGCCTACGGCCTCACCTCGGCGGCGTCCACCAACGGCAGCGGCGAGACGGTCGCGATCGTCGACGCGTACGACGACCCCAACGCCGCCAGTGACCTGGCCGCCTACCGGTCGTACTACGGTCTGCCCGCCTGCACGGTGGCCAGCGGCTGCTTCAAGAAGGTGAGCCAGACCGGCTCCACCACGTCCCTGCCCAGCGCCGACTCGGGCTGGGCCGAGGAGATCTCCCTCGACCTGGACATGGCCAGCGCCATCTGCCCGAAGTGCAACATCCTCCTGGTCGAGGCCAGTTCCGCCTCCATGGCCAACCTCGGCAAGTCGGTCAACGAGGCCGTCGCCCTGGGCGCGAAGTTCGTCTCGAACAGCTACGGCGGTTCCGAGTCGTCCTCCGACACCAGTTACGACTCCTCGTACTTCAACCACCCCGGTGTCGCGATCACCGTCAGCGCCGGTGACTCCGGCTACGGCGCCGAGTACCCCGCGGCCTCGAAGTACGTGACCGCGGTCGGCGGCACCAACCTCAAGAAGTCGTCCACGACCCGCGGTTGGACGGAGACGGTCTGGTCCGGCTCCGGCTCCGGCTGCTCGGCCTACGACGCCAAGCAGTCCTGGCAGAAGGACACCGGCTGCTCCAAGCGGACCATCGCCGATGTCTCGGCGGTCGCCGACCCGGCCACCGGTGTCGCGGTCTACGACTCCTACGGCGTCACGGCCGGCTGGTACACCTTCGGCGGCACCAGCGTCTCCTCGCCGATCATCGCCTCGGTCTACGCGCTGGCGGGCAACCCGTCCTCCGGCTCGTACCCGACGTCCTTCCCGTACGCCCACACCACGGCGCTCAACGACGTGACCAGCGGCTCCAACGGAAGCTGCTCCGGCAGCTACCTGTGCACCGGCAAGGCCGGTTACGACGGTCCGACCGGTCTCGGCACCCCGGCCGGGACGACGGCCTTCGCGGGCTGACATCCCGTTCCTCGCGGGCGGGGCGGACCGACACCTTGGTGTAGACGCCGAGGAAGCCGGTGATCTCGGCGATGATGCCGGTCTCTTCGAGGCATTCGCGGATCGCGCACTGGGC
>NZ_JBEXNE010000040.1:0-53964 GCF_040610915.1 Streptomyces sp. NPDC003300
CGGAGGGCGGCACCCCCATCGCGGGGGTGCCGCCCTCCGGCCGTGCGCCCGGGTGACCGGTGGTCAGCGCCTCGCGTCCCGCGAGTCGCCGAAGAAGATGCGGTAGAGGATGAGCAGCACGAGCGCCCCGCCGATCGCCGCGCCCCAGGTGGCGGCGTCGAAGAAGTGGTGCTGTACCGGCTTGTCGAGGATTTTGGCGGACAGCCAGCCGCCGACGAACGCCCCTGCGACGCCGATCAGGATGGTTCCGATCAGGCCGCCCGGATCGCGACCGGGCAGCAGAATCTTCGCGACGGCCCCGGCGAGCAGACCGAGGATGACCCAACTGATGATTCCCATAGGGGCCGTCTGCCCTGTGACCCGCGGGTCACACACACGAGTGCGCACCGCGCGGCGGTCAACACCGGGCGGGGGCACCGGAGTCGGGGCACGCCGCCCGGTCCGGCCGCGTGGAATACGGCACGGTTGTCGCCCGGCCGCCGGGCGCCCCTCGGTGTGCATATTTCCATATCCGCACCGCACGTTACAGAAAGCGTCACTCGGTGAAATCTGGAATTCACACGCGCGCAAGTTTTAGGTGGTCCCATCGCGGCTAATCCGCTGGTCAACCAGGTTTGTCGATTTCCCGCAGAGCGGGACCTGCGATGGGTGCGCGTCATGAATGAACTGCGTGTGCTGTCGATCTACGAGGGCTTCTTTTCCGGCGGTGCGAGGATTCTGCACAGCGACGTCGTGCGCGGTCTCAGCGGCGGCGCGCAGCGGCACGTGGTGCTGAGCATCGAGGGTGAGATGCACCGCGAGGCGACCAGGCAGCCGATGTCCGAGGACGCCTGCTACCGGGCGCTCACGGCGGCGGGTGTACCGGTGTCGGCCCTGCGCGACCGTTTCGGCGGCGAAGGCCGGGAGGACGCCGAGGCGGGCAGCCGCAAGGGCGGGCACGAGAGCGGCGGCGGCGTGTTCAGCCGGTCGGAGCTCGCGGCCACCGCCAGGGCGACGGCGGCGGCCGACGTACTCCTCTCGCTCAAGGAACAGCCGCTCGCGCTGCTCAATCAGGCCGGGCTGCCGTACCGGCCGGTGGTGGTGTGCCTGCACAGGTCCGATCCGGAGAATCAGGGCCCCGCGCTGGACGCGCTGCGCGCCGCGGCGGCGGCGGGCCGGGTGCGGGCCTGCGTCTGCTGCGCGGAGTCGACCAGGGCCGCGTACGTGGCCGCGGGCATCCCTGCCGAGCTGATGCACGTCATCCCCAACGGCGTCGATCTGCTGCGGTTCCGGCCCGACGCGGTCCGCAGGGCCGCGACGCGGTCCTCGCTCGGTATCGCGGCGGACGCGCCCGTCACGGTCTTCGCGGCCCGCTACGCGGAGATGAAGAACGTGCCGCTGTTCCTGCGGGCGGCCAGGATCCATCTCGGGCGGGACCCCGGCGCGCACGTCCTGATGTGCGGCGCCGGGATGACCGCGGAGAACCCGGAGCTGACCGCGGACATCACGGCCGCCTTCGGTGACGCTCCCGGCCTGCTGCGGCGGCTGTCGCTGCTGGGCGTGCGGCACGACATGGAGACGGTGTACGCCGCCGCGGACGTGGTCTCGCTGACGTCGTCGTCGGGTGAGGCGGCGCCGCTGTGCCTGATCGAGGGCATGATGTGCGGCGCGGTGCCGGTGGCCACCGATGTCGGGGACTGCGCGGAGCTGGTCGCCGGGCACGGCTTCCTCACCCCGGCGGAGGCCGAGCCGATCGCCGCGGCCTGGTCGCGGGCGGCGGCGCTGGCCGCCGACTTCGCCCCGGCGCTCGCCCGCAGCCGCGAGCGCTTCAGCCAGACCCGCATGGTGACCGCCTACGGCGCGCTCATCGAGCGGGTGCACCAGGACGCGGTGCGCGCGGTCCGTCCGGCCCGTCGCAGGACCAGGACGCGCGCGGGGGTCCCGTACGGCGTCTGAGCCCGCCGGGACGGCAAGCCGGAGTACGCGGTACGGCGCGGCGGGAGCCCCACCGCTCCCCCGCGCCGTACCGAAGCCGTACCGAAGCCGTCAGGCGCCGTAGTACGCGTCCCGGTACGAGAGGAAGAGGCCGCCCGGTCCGTCCACCGTCTCGGCGGCGAGGACGGCGTGCAGGAGGGCCCGGGTGAGCGCGTCGGCGCCCGCCTCGAGGACGGCGTTCATCGCGCCCGCCTCGATGTGCACGCCGAAGGCGGGGTCGGCGGCGTCGGCCGTCCCCGGCGGGACGAGGGGGAGGCGGCCGGTCGCCATGGCGAAGACGGTGTCGCCGTCGGACAGGGAGTGGGCGGGGCGGACGGCGCGGGCGAGTCCGTCGTGCGCGGTGCCCGCCAGCTTCCGCGCCTGGGCGCGGGTGAGGACGGCGTCCGTCGCGACCACGGCCAGCGTGGTGTTGAGCGGGTGGGTCCGCCGCTCGGCGTTCGCGGCGGCAGCGGCGGCCGTACGGCGTCGGGCCCGCTCCAGGGCGTCGGCCGCGACGGGCGGGCCGTACGGGGCGAATTCCGCGGCGGCGGGGCCCGGCCTCGCGCCCCAGAGCGCGCCCGTGTCCGGGTCGACCACGGAACCGGCCGCGTTGAGCACCGCGAGCGCGGCCACCGTCACGCCGGACTCCAGGACCGTGCTGGCCGTCCCCACCCCGCCCTTGAGACCGCCGGCCACCGCGCCCGTACCCGCGCCGACGCAGCCCTGCGGCACCGGCGCGCCCTCCGGGGCCGCCGCCGCGGCGCGTACCGCCGCAAGGCCCGTCTCCGCTCCCGGTCGCGCCGTCCACGAGCCGCCGCGGCCGAGGTCGAACAGCGCGGCGGCGGGCACCACCGGCACCACCTGGCCGGGACCGCCGACCCGGAAGCCCCGGCCCCGCTCCTCCAGCCAGCCGACCACGCCGCCCGCCGCGTCGAGCCCGAAGGCGCTGCCTCCGGTGAGCACCACGGCGTCGATGTACGGCACGAGATTGCGCGGGTCGAGGGCGTCGGTCTCGCGGGTGCCGGGACCGCCGCCGCGTACGTCGACCGCGGTGACCGCGCCGCCCTCGGGGGCCAGCACCACCGTCGTCCCGGTGAGCCAGCCGTCGCCGGTCCGCTGGGCGTGACCGACGCGTACTCCCTCGACGTCGGTGAGGCCGTTGCCGGGACCCGGCCGTGCGCTGCCGCTCATGTCGTCCTCCGTGAGGTAGCCACGATCACGCGGGCCCGCGCCATCCGCGTACTCGCGGCCCGCCCCCTCACCGTACGAGACCGCGGCCGAACGTCGGTGTGCTCCGGCGCGTGTCAGGGCGCGCCGGAGCAAGGGGTATCCCATCAGAAGAACGACGTAAACTTCAATGTTTTTTACGCAACAAGTTGACCGAAGAGTGAAATCGACGGTCACTGCCGCCTCGGTGTCAGGTGCGCGCTCCTCGCCGTCTCGGCATGCGGGACGCCTTGATGGCGCGCCGCAGGCGACCGCCCGTGGGCCGCTGCACGGCGATCAGCACGATCATGCCCCGGTCCTGGACCCGGATCCGGCCGCCGGCCTTCACTTCGGACTCGTCGGTGCCGTCGGCCTCGGCCGCGGTGTCCACGGCGACCTGCCACAGGCCGCCGTACTCGCGTTCGGGGATCACGAAGTCGAGCGGTTCGTAGTGGCTGTTCAGCAGGATCAGGAAGGACGTGTCGGAGATCCGGCCGCCCTTCGGGTCGGACTCGGTGATGGCGTCGCCGTTCAGCAGCAGGGCGACGGCGCGCGCGTCGCCGCGGTGCCAGTTCTCCTCGCACATCTCACCGCCGTCCGGCCGGAACCACACGGCGTCCGCGACGGCCGATCCCCCGGTGTCGCCGCGGAAGAACCGGCGGCGGCGCAGCACCGGGTGCTCGGCGCGCAGCTTGATCAACCGGCGCGTGAAGTCGAACAGTTCGCGCTGCTCGACGTCCAACGTCCAGTTCACCCAGGCGGTTTCGTTGTCCTGGCAGTAGACGTTGTTGTTGCCGCGCTGAGTGCGGCCCATCTCGTCGCCGTGTGCGATCATCGGCACACCCTGCGAGACCAGCAGCGTCGTCAGCAGATTGCGCTGCTGTCTGGCGCGCAGCGCGAGCACTCCGGGGTCGTCGGTCTCGCCCTCGGCTCCGCAGTTCCACGAACGGTTGTGGCTCTCGCCGTCGTTGCCGTCCTCGCCGTTGGCCTCATTGTGCTTGTCGTTGTACGAGACCAGGTCGCGCAGCGTGAAGCCGTCGTGGCAGGTGATGAAGTTGATCCCGGCGCGCGGGCGGCGGTTGTCGTCCTCGTAGAGGTCGGAGGAGCCGGTGAGCCGGGAGGCGAGGGCGGGCAGTGTGCCGTCCTCGCCGCGCCAGAAGTCCCTGACGGTGTCGCGGTATTCGCCGTTCCACTCGCTCCACAGGGACGGGAAGTTGCCCACCTGGTAGCCGCCCTCGCCCAGGTCCCACGGCTCGGCGATCAGTTTGACGCGGCTGACCACCGGGTCCTGCTGCACGAGGTCGAAGAAGGACGAGAGCCGGTCCACCTCGTGGAACTGCCGGGCCAGCGTGGCCGCGAGGTCGAAACGGAAGCCGTCCACGTGCATCTCGGTGACCCAGTACCGCAGCGAGTCCATGATGAGCTGGAGGACGTGCGGATGCCGCATGAGCAGGCTGTTGCCGGTGCCGGTGGTGTCGAAGTAGTGCCGCGGGTCGTCGTCCACCAGCCGGTAGTACGAGGCGTTGTCGATGCCGCGGAAGGAGAGCGTCGGCCCCATGTGGTTGCCTTCGGCGGTGTGGTTGTAGACCACGTCGAGGATCACCTCGATGCCCGCCTTGTGCAGGGCCTTCACCATCTCCTTGAATTCCGTGACCTGTTGGCCGCGTACCCCGCTCGACGCGTACGCGTTGTGCGGCGCGAAGAAGCCGATGGTGTTGTAGCCCCAGTAGTTCGACAGGCCCCGGTCGCGCAGATGGCCGTCCTGCGCGAACTGGTGCACCGGCATCAGCTCGATCGCCGTCACGCCCAGTTCCTTCAGGTGCTCGATGACCGCCGGGTGCCCGACTCCCGCGTAGGTGCCGCGTATTCGCTCCGGCAGGCCCGGGTGGGTCATCGTCAGACCCTTCACGTGCGCCTCGTAGATCACCGACTCGTGGTACGAGTGACCCGGCGCGCGGTCGTCCCCCCAGTCGAAGGACGGATCGGTCACCACCGACAGCATGGCGTGGCCGAGGCTGTCCATCGTGTTCTGCTCTTCGGGCGCGTGGAAGCGGTGGCCGAACGCCGACTCGTCACCGTCGACCTGGCCTTCCACTGCCGTGGCGTAGGGGTCGAGCAGCAACTTCGCCGGATTGCAGCGATGCCCCTCGTCCGGCCGGTACGGGCCGTGCACGCGGTAGCCGTAACGCTGGCCGGGGCCGACGCCCGGCAGATACGCGTGCCGGACGAATCCGTCCACTTCGGTCAGCGTGAGGCGCTGTTCCCGTCCCGCGTCATCGACGAGGCACAGCTCGACCTTCTCCGCCACCTCGGAGAACAGGGCGAAGTTGGTGCCCGAGCCGTCGTACGTGGCTCCGAGCGGATAGGGACGACCGTTCCACTGCTGCATTCACTGACCCTCTCGACCCTGCGTGAGCGACGATCCGACGTCCTCCCACTCATACCCCGTTGATCTCAGGCCATGGGTTCGTGAAGTGAACGGTCGCAGAAGGCCCGCGTGGACCGGTCGCGGACCGTACGACAGCGACCTCCGGCGGTGGCCGGAGGTCGCTGTCGCGAGCCGCGTCGGGCTCGGGGTGTCGCGAGGGTTCGGGTGTCGAGGGGGTTCGGCTGTCGAGGGGGTTCGGCTGTCGAGGGGGTTCGGCTGTCGCAGGGTGGAGGCGCCGGGGGTCAGGAGTCCGGGTTCGGGCGCCGGGGGATGTCAGGCGTCGTCGCCCGGCAGGGCCTCCGGGTCGTCCAGGAGGTGCACGGCGGCCTCCTCCGCGGAGGCGGCGCCGCCGTCGATGCCGACGTCGTCGGCCACACCGTCCTGGACCGGGCTGTCCACCCACTGCTCCGGGCTGGTCAGCCGGCCCGCGCGCAGGTCGCCCGCCTCGGGGTCGAGCAGTTCCCCGTCGGTGTCGGCGGCATCGCCGAGGCCGTCCCCGTCGGGGAACTGCGGGGTGTCGGGGCGCTCCCTGGCCAGCCGCTGGTCCAGCGAGTCGCCTTCGTGCTGCTCCTCGGCCGTGGTGCCGTTCTGTTCGACGGCCAGGGGCCGCTCGGGCGGCGAGTACCCCTCGTCCAGGACGTCCTCGACGCCCCGGTCGACCAGGGTGTCCTCGGGCTCCAGCGGGCCCGCGTCCTCCTGGATCTCGCTCCCGTCCGGCTGGTAGACGTCGTCCCCCATGCCGTCGTCCGTCATGCGGTCGGACATCTTGTCCTCTTCCTGGTCGGTCGGCGGATTCGCGATGCCGGTGGTGGCATCACGGACGGTCGCCTGCCCGTGGTGCGGCGGCGGAAACGGTGGACATCCCACCGCGGCCGTGCGGCGTACCCCTCAATCCTCGCGCGGTGCGGGCAGCGCGGCCAGCCAGTCGGTCAGCAGGCCGCTGACCTCCTCGGCGCGCTCCTGCTGGATCCAGTGCCCGCAGCCCTTGAGGATGTGCGAGGAGACCAGTCCGGGCAGTGTGCTCGGATACGCGTCGATGGCGCCGGCCATCCATGTGGTGGAGGCGTCGAGGTCGCCGCCGATGAACAGCGAGGGCTGCCGGATCGGAGCGCCGTCCCAGGGCGCGAGGTCCGCCCAGTCGCGGTCGACGTTGCGGTAGCGGTTGAGCGCCCCGGTCAGTCCGGTCCGCTCGAACTCGCCCGCGTAGAAGTCCAGGTCCCGCTCGGTCAGCCAGCCGGGCAGCCGCCCGGTGGGGAAGCGGTCGGAGAGCTTGGCGGCGGGCGGTACGAAGTGCGGGTCGCTCTCCCCCGCCGCCGGCATCGTGTCGGCCGACAGCGCCGCGTAGAAGCCCGCGAGCCAGCCGCGCACGTCCTGTTCGATCTCCGCCTCGGCCCGACCCGGCTCCTGGAAGTAGCTGACGTAGAACTCCTCGTCGCCGCCGATGGCGCCGAACGCCTCGGTGGGCCGGGGGCCGCCGCGCGGCGCGTAGGGCACGCTGAGCAGGCCGACGGCGGTGAAGACGTCCGGCCGCAGCAGCGCCGAGTTGGCGGCGACGGGCGAGCCCCAGTCGTGGCCGACGACCGTCGCGGTCCGCTCGCCGAGGGCGCGGACGACCGCCACGTTGTCGGCGACGAGCTGGAGCATGCGGTACGCCTCGGGCTCCGCGGGCTTCGACGAGCGGCCGTAGCCGCGCACGTCGACGGCGACGGCGCGGTAGCCCGCCGCGGCGAGGGCCGGGAGCTGGTGGCGCCAGGAGTACCAGGACTCGGGGAAGCCGTGCACGAGCAGGACCAGCGGTCCCGCGCCCTGCTCGACCAGATGGATGCGGCCGCCGGGCACGTCGACCAGCCGGTGCCGCGCGTCGGCCGCGGGGTCCTCGGTGGCCGCGGAGTGCGGACGGGTCGGCTGTGGACGGGTGGGCTGCGCCATTGCTTCCTCCCGGAGCTTCGGGCCGCGCTCGCGGCGGTCTGACCTGCGGCGTACGTCGTGCACGGGCCGGGAGACCCGGTACGCCGTGAGCCGTTGCCGCGAGTGTGCGGGCCCGGCCGGAGCGCAGGCCAATTCCGTTGCCGTTCCGGCAAAACGGCGTCCCGCCAGCGTCAGGTGACGACCGCGCCGACGGCGACGAAGCCGCAGATCATGACGAAGAGGATGGCCAGCAGCGGCCAGATGAAGCGCAGGTACTGGTCGTAGCGGACCTTGGCTAGGGCCACACCACCGATGGTGACGGCGGTGGTCGGCACCCAGAGGTTCATCCAGCCGCTGGCCGACTGCCAGGCGGTGACGACGACCGAGCGCGAGACCCCGGCGAAGTCGGCCAGTGGGGCCAGGATCGGCATGGCGAGGGTGGCGTGCCCCGAGGTGGACGGGATGAGGAAGGCCAGCGGCAGGTTGACCAGGAAGACGATGATGCCGAACACCGAGTTGGACGTGCCGGAGACGACGCCCTCGATGGAGTGCAGCACGGTGTCGGTGACCTTGGAGTTGTTCATGATCACGGTGACGCCGCGGGCCAGCACGATGACCAGCGCGGGAGAGATGAAGTCCGCCGCGCCCTGGATGATCGTGGCGCTGAGCTTCTGCTCCCCCATGCGGCCGACCAGGCCGATGATCACCGCGGCGACCAGGAACAGCGCGGCCAGTTCGGCGAAGGACCAGTCCAGTTCCCAGGCGTACGGGGTCGCGTCGGCCTTGCCGGTCAGCGCGCTCGACCAGGGCACCACCGAGAAGATCATGAAGGCGAAGACCAGGCCGACGGCCATCAGTACGGCCTTGTGCAGGCCGGTCAGCTCGGGCGGCTCCTGGTCGCGGTCGACGCCCTGCTCCCGGTCGCCGGGCAGGAAGCCGACGAGGGAGCGGTCGGGGTTCTTCTGCACGCGCTTGCCGTAGCGGACGACGTAGGCGACCGTCACGGTCGTCAGCACGATCCACATCACGAAGCGCAGCACGATGCCGTCGCCGAGCGAGATGTCGGCGGCCGACGAGGCGACGCCGGTCGCGAACGGGTTGACCGTGGAACACAGCACGCCGACGCCCGCGCCGAGGATGATCGCGCCGGTGGCGACCATGCGGTCGTAGCCCAGCGCCAGCATCAGGGGCACGATCAGGCCGTAGAAGCCCAGGGTCTCCTCGGCGAAGCCCTCGACCGTGCCGAGCACGGAGAAGGTCACCATGATGCCCGCGATGAGCAGCGCGCCGCGGTCGCGCAGGGCGTGCGCGAGGCGGGCGATGCCGCGGTCCAGGGCGCCGGTGGCGAAGACCACGGTGATGAACGCGCCGATTGCGAGCACGAACAGGAAGACGCCCGCGCTGCCGTACAGGTCACCGGAGTTGTCGGGCGCGACGAAGCCGGTCTTGGCGTTCTGGATGCCGTACAGGCCGTTGACCGGCGAGAGGAACAGGTCCTTGAGGTGGTCGACGAAGCTCAGTCCGGACGAGACACGGTGGTACGTGCCCTGGATGGGCGCGCCCGTGTCCTTCCGCTTGTACTCGCCCGACGGGATCAGGAACGCCAGCGCCCACACCGCGAGGGTGACCAGGGCGAGGATGGTCAGGGCGCTGGGGAAGGTGAATTTGTGCTTCTTGGGCGGCTGTCGGCCCGGGTCGCCGTCTCCCGTGGTGCCGGTGCCGGAGCCGCCGGCGGAGTCCCCGTCCGCGGTCCCCGCCGTCCCGGTGTCCCGGTAGGCGGTGGATCCGTTGGCATCGGCCGCGTCGGCGCCGGGCGCCGTATCGCCGCTCACCGCGCCCCGCCCGCCGCGCGGAAGTCCGCCGCGTACTCCCGGAGGAAGGCCGCCTCCGCGATGACGGCGCCGCGCAGCTCGGAGAAGAGCACCCGCTCATTGGGGGCGTGCAGATTGCACATGCTGTCCTGGGCTCCGAAGAGCAGCACCTCCGCCTGGGGTACGGCCTTGGCCAGGCCGTTGACCAGCGGGATGGAGCCGCCGCTGGCGGCGAGCTGGGCCTCCTCGCCCCAGCCCTCGCGCAGCGCGGTGCGGGCGGCGCGGTAGGCGGGGCCGTCGGTGGCCGGTTCGAAGCCGGGGCCCGCGTCGCTGGGGGTCACGGTCAGCTCGATGTCGAAGGGCCGGTGCTCGCGCAGGTGCCTGACCAGCGCGTCGGTGGCCTCCTTCGGGTCCTGCAAGGGGTGCACGCGCAGATTGAGCTTGGCGCGCGCGTACGGCACCACGGCCGACGCGGCGCCGTCCACGGTGGGGGTGTCCATGCCGATCACGGTGACGGCAGGGCCGCTCCACAGCCGCTCGCCGAGGCTGCCGGTGCCGATCAGCGGTGTGCCGTCGGGCACGGTCGCCAGCGCGCGGAACTCCTCCTCGGTGTACGAGGCCCCGTCCCACGGCTCGCGGCGCAGCCCTTCGACCGTGACGTCACCGGCCGCGTCGTGCAGCGAGGCGAGCGCCTGGATGAGGGCCAGCAGCGCGTCGGGCGCGGCGCCGCCGAATTCGCCGCTGTGCCGGGCCTCGGCGAGCGTCCGCACCTCCACGACGACCTCGGCGACTCCGCGCAGACCGGTGGTCAGGGTGGGGGTGCCGGGCCGCAGATTGCCCATGTCGGCGATGACCATGGCGTCGCAGGCGAAGCGCTCGGGGTCGGTCGGCGGGTAGTCGTCGAAGGCGCTGCCGTACTCCTCCTGACCCTCCAGCACGATCTTGACGCCGGTCGGCGGCCGGCCGCCGTACGCGCGCAGGACGCCGAGGTGGGCCATGACGTTCGACTTGTCGTCGGCGATGCCGCGGGCCCGCAGGCCGCCCTCGATGGGCGTGGGCTCGAAGGGCGGCGACTGCCAGGCCGACTCGTCGCCGGACGGCTGGACGTCGTAGTGCCCGTAGAGCAGTACGGTCGGCGCGTCGGGGGTCGGCGGCGGGATCTCGGCGTAGATGACCGGTGAGGTGTCGGGCAGGTCGATCCGCTCGATGTGCTCGACCCCGGCGTCCCTCAGGAGCTCGACCAGCAGGTCGTGCGCCCGGTTCACCTCCGTGGCGGGGTAGCCAGGGAAGGCGATCGAGGGAATCTCGGCGAGCCGCACCAGGTCGGCGGTGAGCTGTTCCATCAGACTGTCGACGGTGGCGGCGAGATCCATACCGGCGTGCTCCTCATCCCGAGTTCTCTGTCTTCCGACCGCTCCGTGGCGCGGTCACGCTCTCGTGCGATCGCTCCCGTGGTCCGACGCGCCCTGCCGTCCGAAATCCCCGGTGCGGTCAGGGCCATGACGGTCCTTTCGAGCACTCTGTCGACTGTCCGGGTGAGGCGCAGCCGTTAATGGGCCGAACGGGCCACGGTGGCCGCGGCGGACGGTTGCCGTGGGACGCGGGTGACCCAAGGGGTTGACTGTGCATGACAACGCTGTCTCAATGTGGAAATGCAACGTGAGAAACGGTGAAGTGCCCGCGCTTCGACCGGAGTTGCCGTGCCGCGCGGTCGAGCGCGGCGTGACCCGTTCCGCCCGGTCCCGGACAGGGGTGTCGTGTGAGCAGACGGTGGTTGTGGCGCGTTCTTCTCCTCGCCTTGCTCGTCCTGGCCGCGCAGCCGGGCATCGCGTCGGCCTCGCCTGCGGGCGGCTCGTCGTCCTCCGCGGCTGCGGGGTCGTCGCACACGGGACGGTCGTCCACGGGGCCTGTGCCCACGGAGCCGCCGTCCACGGAGCCGCCGTCCGCGGAGCCGTCGCTTACGGTGTCGCCGGTCGCGCTCGCCGCGCCGAACGACGCCACGACCGTGTGCGCGGTCTACTGCGACACCCGCGACCCGTCACTGGCAGGGCAGGAGACCTTCCCGGTGCCGGACAAGACCCTCAACGGCCGCCGGGTCTCGCTGCACGTCTCGGACGCCGACGGCATGGCCTGGGCGTCCATCGACGCGGGACAGCTCGACGACTCGGTGTGGCTGGACCGCTCATGGGACGGCGGGACGACCTGGGACGGGCTGCTGGGCAGGGCCTCGATCCCGTCGACCTGGACCGGCACGCGCACCCTGATGTACAACCTCTACGACCCCACCCACCACCGGCGCGCCGTACTGCGGGCGTGCGGTGACGCGCAGGGCGTCGGCTGTACGGGCTGGGCGCGGCTGAGCGTGTGTGCCGCGCGCTGCGACGGCGCCGATGTGTCCACGGGCACCGGTGACACCCGGCCGGTGGCGGACGCGACGCTCAGCGGGCGGACCATCGCGCTGCACATGGACAACTCGGGGATGGCCTGGGGCACGGTCTCCGGCGGCGCCGCGGGCGACGAGATCTGGCTCGACCGCTCGTGGGACGGCGGCGCGAGCTGGCCCGACGGATCGTCGAAGGGGCGGACATCGGTGCCGTCCGGCGCGTCGGGCACCAGGACGGCGGAGTTCAACACCTCCGATCCGCTCGGCAAGCTCTACGGCGGCGTGGTGCGCGCCTGCGGCCGGGCCGTCGAGGGCCAGAACGGGAGCTGCACCGCGTGGGCGCGGCCGACGACGGTCCGCAGCGCGGCGGCGGCCGACGCCCTCATGTACTCCTACGACCCGAACACCGCCTACTGGCCGTCGAGTTGGTGGAATTCCGCGGTGGCGCTCAGCACAGTGATCGACTACATGCGGCAGACCGGCGACACCCGCTATCTGTGGGTGGTGGCGCGCACCTTCCAAGTGAACAAGGCCGCCTTCCCCGCCGGGGCCCGCAGTTCCGACCCGATCGACGGCGACTTCATCAGCCGGGCCACCGACGACGCCGAGTGGTGGGCCCTGGCCTGGATCGACGCCTACGACCTGACCGGCAACGTCACGTATCTCAACGAGGCCGTCACGATCGCCACGTACGTCAACGGCCTGTGGGACACCAGCACCTGCGGCGGCGGGGTGTGGTGGGACCGCGAACGGACGTACAAGAACGCGGTGACCAACGGGCTGTACGTGCGGTTGACCGCGGAGCTGCACAACCGGATCAGCGGGGACACGACCTGGCTGGGCCGGGCGACCACGTCCTGGAACTGGTTCAGGAACAGCGGTCTGATCAACGCGTCCGGGCTGGTCAACGACGGGCTGACCGGCGGCTGCGCCAACAACGGCCAGACGGTGTGGAGTTACAACCAGGGCCTGGTGATCGGGGCCGCGGTGGAGATCTGGCGGGCCACGGGTGACGGTACGGCGCTGGCGAAGGCGCGCCAACTGGCCGACGCCGCGGTCGCGGCACCGTCGCTGGTCACCTCGGGGCTGCTCACCGAGCAGTGCGACGCGCTGAACGCGACCTGCGACGACAACGCCAAGCAGTTCAAGGGCGTCTTCATGCGCTACCTCCAGGACCTCAACGGCGCGACCGGCGGCGCCTATCGCGGCTTCGCCACCACCCAGGGCAACTCGATCTGGTCGGCGGACCGCGATTCGCTCAACCGTCTCGGCGAGCGCTGGTCGGGCCAGGGCAGCACGGACCATCCCAATGTGCGCGACTGGCGCACCCAGGCCAGTGCGCTCAGCGCGCTGCTGGCGGCGGGCTGAGGCGGCGCGGACCTCAGGGTCCGGGCGGGGTCGCGGGCGCGGTCGTCTCGCGGATGGTCGTCCCTGGCCCGGTCGTCCCGGTCGGCGCGGTCTCGGGCACGGTGACACCGGTCAGGCGCTCGGCCGCCGCCCACAGCCGGGCGTTGGTCGTGGCGTCGAGCGCTCTGCGGGTGATGCGCGCGGTCGTGGTCGGGCCGACCAGGCCGAGGCGTCGGCCCGGGCCGTAGTAGCCGCCCGCGACGGCTCCGGGATCGGCCGCGGCGAACAGCAGCGGTTCCGTGCCCTGCTCGACCCCTTGGCGGGGCAGGAAGTCCAGCCGCCTTCCGAGCCTGTGCAGCCGTGACGGCTCGCCGCCCAAACTCGCGCCCGCGGTTTGCAGGTTGGTGGTGGTGTAGCCGGGGTGGGCGGCGGTGCTCAGCAGATTCCAGCCGCGGTCGGCGGCGAGGGCGGCCAACTGCCGGGTGAGGATGAGGTCGGCGAGCTTGGACTGGGCGTACGAGAGATTCGGGCGGTAGCGGCGCCGCTCCCACTGGAGGTCGTCGAAGCCGATCCGCCCGTAGGCGGCCGTGCCGCTGCTCATGGTCGCCACGCGCGGCGCGGTGGCGGCGAGCAGGGCGGGCAGCAGCCGGACGGTCAGGGCGAACGGGCCGAGGAAATTGCTGCCGAATTGCAGCTCGAAGCCGTCGGCGGTGGTCATCCGGGTCGGCGGGGCCATCACGCCCGCGTTGTTGACCAGCAGGTCGAGCGGGGTGGGGTCGGCGAGCACGCCGTCGGCGAACGCGCGGACCGACGCCAGGTCGGCGAGGTCGACGCGGCGCACTTCCAGGCGGGCGTCCGGGTGCCGCTCCAGGATCTCGGCGCGGGCCCGCTCCCCCTTCTCCGGGGTGCGTACGGCCATGATCACCTGCGCTCCCGCGGCGGCGAGGCGGCGGGCGGCCTCCTTGCCCGTGCCGCTGTTGGCGCCGGTCACGACGGCCTTCCGGCCGGTCAGGTCGGGGACGACATACATGGTGACTCCTTCGGCGTCCGTGCCGGAACACCTCAATAAAGGACCGGTGGTCTGTTATGTTCCACGCTATCAGACCGGCAGTCCGATAACAACAGACCGCAGGTCCGTAGAATGTGGGCATGCCCACGACTTTCCAGCGCGCCCGCAGCGAGGAGCAGCGCGCCCAGCGCCGCCAGGCGATCCTGGACACCGCGTCCGCGATGCTCGCCGAGATGCCGGTGGCCGAGGTCAGCCTCAACGAGCTGAGCCGCCGCGTCGGCCTGGCGAAGTCGAATGTGCTGCGCTACTTCGAGTCCCGCGAGGCCGTGCTGCTCGAACTGCTCGACGTCGCCTTCCGGGAGTGGCTGGCGCACCTCGGACCCGAACTGGACGACGAGGTCGACCCCGGCGCGCCGCCCCGGCATCGCGGCGACCAGGTGGCGGCCGTCCTCGCCGGGTCGTTGGCGGTCCGCCCGGTGTTCTGCGACCTGACCGGCGCCCAGGCCGCCGTGCTGGAGCGCAATGTCTCGCCCGAGGTCGCCGCCGACTACAAGCGCACCGCCGTCCGGAACGTGTACGCGCTGGCCGAGCTCGTGCGGCGGCACGTGCCGGAACTGGGCGAGGGCGACGCGCTGCGGTACGCGGGCGCGGCCGTGATGGTCACGGGCGCCGTGTGGACGCACGCCCACCCGTCGGCGGCGATGCTGGCCGCCTATGACGCCGACCCGGCGCTCGAGGCGCTGCGGCTGGACTTCGCCGCGACGGTCCGCGAGACGCTGGAAGTCCTGGCCAGCGGGCTGCTGGCACGCCGCGTGCCCGAGTAGCGCCGGGACACCGTCCAAGCCCTCGACCCCCGCACCCTGACGGAGAGAAGACCGAGATGCGACTGCGCTGCGCCGTGCTGGACGACTACCAGGGCGTCGCCACGACGCTCGCCGACTGGTCCTCGCTGGCCCACGAGGTCGAGGTCGTCGGCTTCCCCGGTCACGTCGCGGACGAGGCCGAACTCGTCGCGGCCCTGGCCGACTTCGACATCGCCGTGACCCTGCGCGAGCGCGTGCCCTTCCCCGCCTCGGTACTGGCCGCGCTCCCCCGGCTGAAGCTGCTGATCGCCTCCGGGATGCGTAATTCGGTGATCGACTACGCCGCCGCGCGGGAGCACGGCGTGACCGTGTGCGGTACGGAGAGCGCCGGCACCCCGCCGGTCGAGCTGACGTGGGCGCTGCTGCTGGGACTGGCACGGGGCATCGTGCCGGAGAGCGCCAACCTCGCCGCGGGCGGCCCCTGGCAGACGACGGTCGGCGCCGACCTGCACGGCGCGCGGCTCGGTCTGCTCGGGCTCGGCAGGATCGGCGGGCGGGTGGCGGCCGTCGGGCTCGCCTTCGGCATGGACGTGGTGGCCTGGAGCGGGAATCTGACCGACGAGCGGGCGGCCGAGGTCGGTGCGGCGCGCCTGGCCAACAAGGAGGAACTGCTGGCCACCAGCGACTTCGTCTCCGTCCACCTCGCCCTGGGCGAGCGCAGTCGCGGCCTGATCGGCGCGGCGGAACTGGCGCTGCTGAAGCCGACCGCGTATCTGGTGAACACCTCGCGCTCGGCGATCGTCGACCAAGCGGCGCTGCTCGCCGCCCTGCGCGAGGGCCGGATCGCCGGAGCGGGCCTGGACGTCTTCGACATCGAGCCGCTTCCGGCCGACGACCCCGTGCGTTCCACGCCCCGGTTGCTGGCCACGCCGCACCTCGGCTATGTCACCGAGGCCAACTACCGTACGTACTACGGGCAGGCGGTCGAGGACATCCGGGCGTATCTGGCGGGCGCGCCGGTCCGTCGCCTCGACTGACGCCGAGGTGAAGGGGCGTCGGCTCAGGCCCTGGGTCCCGGCTCCCGGCCGACGCCGTTCAGCGGGATCCGCCGGGCCAGCAGCGTACGGTGGCTGATCCGCCAGCCGTCCGCGCCGCGCGTCACCCGGTCGTCGTACGTCAGACTCCCGCACGTGCCGTCGGTGTTGACGCCGAAGCCCTTGGACCGGACGCGGACGGCGCCGTCGGGCAGCTCGGTGATGACGACGTTGGTGACGTGGTGGGCGACGGGATTGCGGTCGCCGAGCGTGAGCGCCGCCTCCCGGACGGCCGCGATGCCGACGAGCGCTCCACCGCCGTAGTCGCTCACGTCGTAGACCACGTCGGCGGTGAACAACTCGTCCAGCCGGTCGAGTTCACCGCCGTCGAAGAGGTGGCCGTGCAGGTGGATCAGCTCGGTGACGGCGACGCGGTCCTCGGTGGTGAGCGGCAACGGAACTCCTCTCGGGCCGGGCCCGTCCCGACCGGTCTGCCAGCGTAGTGCGCACGCGACCGGCGCCGTACGGTCCGGCGGCGGTCGGACCCGGACGTGTCGGCGGGCAGAAGGCGACGCGGTTCGGACGGAGTCCGGCCAACTGTGATCACTGCCGACGGTCGTGTCACACCGGGGAGTGAATTCCGGGACCGTCGATCGAGGTCAGCCCTTCGTCGATCCGAGGTGCCTGTGATACTCAGAATCCTGAACAGACCGGGACTCCGGCAGCGCGACACGGCAGGGCAGGACGACGCGGGGCGCGAGCCGCTGCCACCGGCGGCCCCCGTCGATGTGATGGCGCGGCGTGCGAAGCTCAGGGCGGCGCGTGAACTCGGGCGCAAGGCCGAGGAGTTCCTGCGGCTCTATCACGGCGAGGAGCCCGCCGCGGGCGACCTGGACAGCAGGCTCACGGCGGTGCGCGCGGAGATCGGCGACACAGGCACGTATCAACACACCTCGGCGGAGCTGGCGTTCGGCGCGCGGGTCGCGTGGCGCAACAGCAACCGCTGTATCGGGCGGCTCTATTGGCGGTCCTTGCAGGTGCGCGACCTGCGGCACGTCACGGAGGCGGAGGAGATCGCCGAGGAGTGCGCGACGCATCTGCGGATCGCCACCAACGGCGGCCGGATCAGGCCGCTGATCTCGGTCTTCGCCCCTGACACCCCCGAGCGGCGCGGCCCGCGGATCAGGAACGAGCAGCTCATCCGCTACGCCGGATACCGGGCGGCCGACGGCACGGTCACCGGTGATCCGCGCACCGCGGACATCACCGGTCTCGCGGCGCGGCTGGGCTGGTCCGGCGGCCCGCGTACCGCCTTCGACGTGCTCCCGCTGATCGTCGAGGGCGTCAACGACAAGCCCCGGCTGTTCGACCTGCCCTCCGACGCCGTCCTGCACGTGCCGCTCGACCACCCCGAGCGCCCCTGGAGCGCCCAGTGGGGACTGCGCTGGCACGCGGTCCCCGCCGTCTCCGACATGTGCCTGGAGATCGGCGGCGTCTGCTACGGGGCGGCGCCCTTCAACGGCTGGTACATGGGGACGGAGATCGGCGCCCGCAATCTGGCCGACGTCGACCGCTACGACCTCCTGCCGCGCGTCGCGGACAGTCTCGGCATCGACACCGGCAGCGTCCGCTCCCTGTGGAAGGACCGCGCCCTGGTCGAGCTCAACCGCGCCGTCCTGCACTCCTTCGACCGCGCCGGAGTCACCCTGGCCGACCACCACACCGAGGCGGAACGTTTCCTCCAGCACCTCGACCGCGAGCGGCGCAAGGGCCGCGAGGTCCAGGCCGACTGGGCCTGGATCGTCCCGCCCATGTCCGGCGCCACCACCCCGGTCTTCCACCGCACCTACGACGACCGCGTCCTCAGCCCCGGCTTCGTCCGCCACCCGCGGGAGGCGGCGGACGGCGCCTCGTACGCCTGATCCGGCGCTACCGCGTTCCGCCCTGGTCGCGGCACTCCGGGTGGCCCCAGCCGTCGGGGTTCTTGGCGATCGGCTCGCCCGCGGCGTAGGAGCGGCCGCAGCGGCAGCGGCCGGGGAATTTGGCGTTGAGGGTGCGCGAGGACGTGGTGCCGGTGGCACCGCTCGCTGTCCCGGTCCCGCCGCCGTTGCCGCTTCCGCCTCCGGAGGGCTTGCGCTTGGGGGCGGACGAGGTGCGGGGGGTGTCGGGGTTGCGGGGCGGCGGCGGGGAGTCGTAGCGGGTGCCCGAGGCTTGCTGGGTGATGGCGGTGTTGCTGGCGGCGCGGTCGGCGTAGTCGTTGAGCCGGTCGCCGTCGACCTGGTGGGCGGCGACGTACGTGAACTCGACGTCACGGCCGGTGAGCAGCGCGTCGATGCCCGCGACGAGTTCCTGGTTGGCGACGGGCTTGCCCGCGGCGGTCTTCCAGCCCTTGCGCTTCCAGCCGGGCAGCCAGGTGGTGACCGCCTTCATCGCGTACTGGGAGTCCATCCGGATCTCCATCGGCACGGCGGGGTCGACGGTCTCCAACAGCCGGAGCAGGGCGGTGAGTTCCGCGACGTTGTTGGTGGCCGTGCCCAGCGGGCCCGCCTCCCAGCGGTCGGGCTCCCCCGTACCGTCGGCGATCACCCAGGCCCACGCGGCCGGTCCCGGATTCCCCTTCGATGCCCCGTCACACGCGGCGATGATGCGTTCTGCCATGCCAGAGATCATGCCAGCCCGCGGACGGTCGTACGGCCCCGGCCCGAGGAGGCGCCCCGGCAGGGGTGAGGCGGGGCTACGGCTCGGGCGAGTAATCCGGCAGGGCGAGCCACTCCTTCCACGACAGGTCGCGGCCGATGTGGCGCGGGCGCTCGAAGGGCCAGTCCTCCGCGATCCAGCGCGGCACCAGGGCGTCCAGCGCCCGCTCCAGGTCGGTGCCCACCCGGTCGTCCACCACCCACCACGAGATCTCGGCGTCGGCGCCCGCCTTCTCCGGCGGGTCGATGTAGACACAGCCGAGCAGCGCGGTGTTCGCGTCGTCGAAGAGCGCGTAGTTGAAGGACTGGTGCGCGGCGATCTCGGTCGCGTGCCGTTCGAGATCGGCGAGATCGGCCTCGTACGTCATGTCGGCGGGCGGCCAGCCCCAGGCCGGGCCGAAGATCGACCAGAGGCGGTCGCGCGAGCCCATCACCGCGGGGTAGTCGAGCGCGGTGTCGGATCCGGCGATCGGGCGCAGATGGTGGCCGCCGGGCAGGGGGACGCGGACGGGGTGGACGAAGTCAGCGGGCAGCCAGGTCATGCGGCGGAGGCTAGCGCGCTGGAACGTCGCACCGCACCGGATTTATCGCCGCCGCGACATGGCGGCGGACGGTCCGCGAAGGCCCGTCGCCGCTCAGTGACCGCCCTTCGGCTGTTGGCAGCCGGTGCCGTCGGCGTAACCGGCGAAGGCGTCGACCTCGGTGACGGCCCTGTTCAGCGCGCCCTTGAGGCAGATCGGGGTGTGGTCGACGACGAAGCCCGCATGGGTGGAGCCGTAGGCCGAGACGCTGACCGACTCGGGGGCGTAGCCGAGGGCGACGAGGCCGAGGCGGAGGTGACGGCCGCGGTGGGCCGCCCGGACGGCGCTTCGGCCCCCGCGCTGTCCACGGTCCGCGTGCCGCAGCCGGTCAGCGCGAGCGCCGCCACGGCGGTCAGCGACGGCGGGAGGACAACGGCGACTCTGCGGAGTCGGGCTCGGGTCATGCCCACGATCATGCCCGCCGGGCGGTGGCGGGCGCGTGGGTTCCCGTACTCAGTTCCGCGGGCGCGCGGACAGCGGCGGCGGACCGTCGTCGGGGACCGGCCCGCCGCGCCCGCGGGCCCGTTCACTCCGCGTCGATGCCGGTGATGACGGGGTCGCCGAGCCGGGCGGTCTCCTCGGTGAAGCCCGCGACGCCGAGCGCGTCGTTGACGAGGTCGCGCGCGGCCCCCTCGGCGGCGGGCGGATTGTCGGCGTCGACCGCGACGCGCACGCTGAAGGCGCTGGAGTCGCCGTACATCGTCAGGATGTCCAGCTCCTCGTCCTCGCCGAAGTCCGTGCTCTGCGGGTCGACGGGGCGCAGGGCCCGGACGAGCGTCGAGCGGGCCTCGGCGGTCGGCGCGTCGAGGAAGGTGCCGGGGACGGTCACAACATAGGTGGTCATGAGGGTTACGTCTGCCCGTTCCGCCGCCCGCCATCCCACCCGCGAGGTGCCCGGCCCGCCGGCGTGCGGCGTGTCGGGCACCTCGCGGTACGGCTGACGTGGGTAGGTCATCCGGACGGAGGAGCCGTGCGCGGTGCCGGAATCCGTACGGCGCGGTCACCTGCGCGGTGGGCGTCCGGAGGCCCTAGCTGTGGTTCCAGGTGACGCTGAAGGCGTTGCCGCCGGAGAGCGCGGAGGTGGTCGCCTTGGTGGTGCTGCCGGAGGCCATGTTGATCTTGTCGGGGCCGTAGGTGCCGATCGCCTGGCCGTTGGCGGTGGCGTTGGTGAAGGACGCGGTGCTGAAGTGCGCGAGCGGCAGGACGCCGGTGGAGCTGGACGGCGCCTCGGCGATGATCTCCGCGGAGGCCAGGGAGGCGCCCTGGAGCGTCTTCTTGGTGGTCTTCGTCCAGTTCTTGGTGGTGTCGCTGAGGGTGAGCGTGAACGAGCCGCTGCCGTTGGTGGAGACCGTCGAGGTGAAGTGGTCGCCGGGGCTCACCGCGTTGGAGTAGTTCACGGGATAGGCCGGGTACATCTCGTACCACGAGGAGTACACGGCGCGACCGCCGGAGCAGTCCGCCTCGGTGCCGGTCTGCTCCACGGAGTTGCTGCCGTCGCCGTCGAGACCTATCCAGAACGAGGAGTACGTGGTGGCGCCGGTGCAGGTGACCGACGGCTGGACCCAGCTCGCGGAGACGCTGGTGAAGGTGGAGCCGGTGGCCGCGTAACCGGCCCAGTTGGAACTGGTGCTGTGCACGATGCGGCTGTTCGGGCCGATCAGGCGGTGGCTGCCCATGGGGGTGAGGCGGACCGATGAGTCGGCCGAGGCGACCGCGGAGGGCGCGGTCGCGAGGGCGGACAGGACTGCTGCGGCCACGGCGGATACGGCGGTGATGCGCGTTGTTGCCGACATGCTGCTCCTTCTCGCGGGTCTCGCGGTACAGGTGTCACCGGCGCGACCGGAGGGGTGTGTGGCCCCTGAGGGGTGCGTGGCACCAGTGGTGCTTGACAGTGTGCTGACAAGCGCGGCGCGTAGGTGCAGGCGGAATCAAACGATCGGCAAAACTCACGCCAAGTCGCCTTGTGGGCATGTCCAGTTGATCTCTACGGCACTCGAACAGGGGCGAAAAGGGGCCGTCCCGGCGTCCGGGTGTCGGACGCGGGGACGGCCTCACGCGCGGCGGACCTGCGAGAACCGGCCTCCGGCATCGCTCAGTTGCGCGCCCACTTCTGGTTGCCGCCGTTGTTGCAGGTCCAGATGTCCAACGGCGTGCTGTTGGCCGTACCCGTACCGACGGCGTCCAGGCAGGTGCCGGAAGCCACGTTGACGACCGTGCCGTCGGAGCGGACCCGCCACTGCTGGGCGGCGCTGCCGTCGCACGCGTTGATCTCCAGGCCGGTGCCGTCCGCGGTGGCGTGGCCGATGGCGCCCAGGCACTTGGTGTCGTAGACGGTCAACTGGTTGGTGGCGGTGGACGTCCAGGTCTGCTGATTGCCGCGGTTGCAGTCCCACAGCGCGGGTTTCGTGCCGTCGGCCTGGCTCGCGGCGGGCACGTCCACGCAGCGGCCGGAGTCCTGGCCGGTGAGGGAGGCCGCGACGGCGCCGCGGTCCCACTTCTGGTTGGCCCCGTTGTTGCAGGTCCACAGTTCGAGCGGGGTGCTGTTCGCGGTGCCGGCGCCGGTCACGTCGAGGCACTTGCCCGAGCCGACGTTGACGACGCTGCCGTCCGCGTTGACGTTCCACTGCTGACCTGTTGCGCCGGTGCAGTCGGAGATGTCGACGGCCGTGCCGTCCGCGGTGCCGCCGCCCGCCGCCTCCAGGCATTTGGTGCCGTAGACCATGAGCTGCTTGGCGGGGGTGGCGGTCCAGGTCTGGTTGGTGTCCCCGTTGCAGTCCCACAGGGTGACCACGGTGCCGTTGGCCTGACCGCGGGCGGGCACGTCGGCGCAGATCCCGGAGTGCCGGTCCTTGAGGAAGCCGCTGACGTTGCCCGCGGCCTTCGGGGTGATCGCGAGGTTGTCGAACTGGTCGGTCTGGTAGCCGACGACACCGAAACCGACCTGGCCGCTGGCGTACGAGCCGTCGTTGACGGTGCCCAGGGTGGCGCCGTCGAGGGTCGCGGTGATCTGGTCGCCGGAGAAGCCGATCGACACGGTGTGCCAGGTGTTGAGCGCGAGCGCGGCGTGGCTGCCGGACGTCAGCGTGCTGAGGTTGCCCGAGCTGGTGCTCTTCGCGATCGACCAGGCTCCGGTGTTGGAGAGCCGCAACTGGTAGGCGGCCTGGTGGCTCTGGGGCCGCGACTGGGTACCCGCCCGGCCCAACAGGGTCACGGTGCCCGCCTGTTGGAGGTTGACGTCGACTCCAGCCGTGTAATTCGACCAGGTCGTGTCGCCGACGAGGGTGAACGCGTCGGAGTCCTCCTGCCATTCGATCGGCTTGACCGGTGTCACCTGCTGCACGCACTGCCCCGTCCGTCCGCCGGCGCAGGGCCGCGCCTCGAAGGAGCCCTGCATGTCGGAGAGATACCGGGCCTCGGTGTTGGTGGCGACGGCGTCGAAGGTGTCGGAGTACGGCAGCGGCAGCGCGTGCGCCGCCGGGCCGGTGGCGGTGCCCTTGCCCTGGCCGGTGGTCGTGGTGACCGTGTAGACGTAACCGGGTTGCAGCGTCAGGGAGTACGAGCCGCCCGAAGGGGTGATGTCCTGCGTGTGGACGAAGGAGGTGGCCGCGGTCGGCGCGTTCACCTGGGTGGCCCAGACGTGCACGGTCCCGGTGGACAGGCCGCCCTGGACGTGGAGGTTCACGGTCTGCGCGGCGGTGGCGGTCGTGGTCTCCAGCACGGTGGAGTAGTCGGAGGTGGTGTTCGACTTGATCGTCACGTAGGTGCCGTTTGACTCGGCGCCGCCGAGGTAGCCGGAGGCGGAGTCGATGAACTTCCAGCCGGGCTGGGTGAATTGGGTGACCTGGGCGGTGGCCCAGGTGCTGGCGCCGATGGTGTAGTTCCCCGACCAGGGCGAGTTGGCGGTAGCCAGGCCCACCGTGTTGTACGGCAGATTGGGGTAGATCGCGGCGAGCAGCGGCCAGTTGAAGTAGCTGACCATCTTGGCGTCGGTGTAGCCGCGGGTGATGGCCCTGATCAGGGCGGGTGCTCCGGTGTTCATGTCCTGCGAGCCGTTCTCGCTGTCCCACAGCGGCTTGCCGTTGTTCTGCGCGGCGGTGGTGCTGCTGCACGTGTCGGCGCTGCCGCCGTCGCCGCCCGCGCAGGAGTAGTGCGTGCCGATGATCGAGACGGCGTTGTTGAACGCGGCGTTGTTCGCCATGTCGTCGGCCACGCCCCAGCCGCTGTCGTCGGCGACGAGTTGCACACCGGAGTATCCGGCGGCGTTCAGCGCCGCTCGCAGTTGGACGTACCAGTTGACGTCGTGCCCGCGCTCGTTCCAGCCGCCCAGGTACTTGATCGTCAGGCCGTGCTGCTTGGCGCAGCCGAGCCAGGAGATCAGGTAGTTGATCGTGTCGGTGGACCAGAAGCCGCCGTTGATCCAGCCGGGCGCGGCCCAGGCGAGGCCGTAGAGACCGATGTTCGGATTGCGGGCCCTGGCCTGTTCCGCGAGCCAGAATTCGTATCCGGCGTCGCAGTTGATCTGGCCTTTGACGTGTTCGATCGACGGTTCCGAGCCGTCGGTGGAGTTGGCGTCGCCGCCGATCTCCAGTTTCAGCAGTTGCAGGTTCGCGCCGTAGCCGGGCTTGAACAGGTAGTCGAGGATCTGCGCCTGTTGCGCGGCCGGGTAGTCGGTCAGCAGCCGGGAGTTGCCGCCTCCGCCGCTGATCGCGCCGATGCCGTCGAAGGTCCGGCCGCCCTGTGTCCCGTCCACCGTGATCGTGGTGGTGGCCGCGTTCGCGGGGGCGACGCCGACGGTCAGCAGTGCGATGAGCAGCCCCATGACCCACAACGGGGCAAATCTCCATGTTCGTAACATGACTGAACCCTTCACCGTGGGGGGATGGCGTTCAGTGTGTTGTCATGTTCAGTTCTTGGTCAATATGGCGAACGAAGAAAACAGAAACAAACGTCGACAGTCGTCGTCAGCGGGCCGCGCCGTCGCACGGCGCTCGAAGTCGATCAGCGGGGGGCGTGAGCGGAGAGAACGGGAGCGGTGACGGCGAGAGCGGTGAAGGCGGGAGTTGATCAGCGCGGCCCGGTCGGCCGGGGAGTGGGCCTTCGGCGCCCGGTGATCGGCCGTCTCACCGCCGCGGCCGTTCGACGGCCGTGATCACATATCTCACGGGAACACGAAAAGGGAGCGGCGAGTCACGGGAGGAGAACATCCGGGGAGGAAACTCTCCCCCGCACGCGGCGGGCCGCCGGTGCGACAATGGCTGGCATGACCGGCGACGCGCACATGAATGAGCTGGGCGAGTTCCTGAAGGCCCGGCGGGCCGAGCTCGGCCCGCGCACCGTGGGGCTGCCGGACCCCGGTACACCCCGGCGGGTACCCGGGCTGCGCCGGGAGGAAGTGGCGCAGCTCGCCGCGATCAGCACCGACTACTACACCCGCCTGGAGCAGGGCCGTATCCATGCCTCGGTGTCCGTGCTGGCCGCCCTGGCCCGGGTGCTGCGACTGGACGACGACCAGCGCGACTACCTCTTCGGGCTGGCCGGGAAGACACTCGTGCGACCGCGCCGCCGCACCCGGCAGAAAGTCCAACCGCAATTGCGACGGCTTCTGGACGACCTCGGTGCGACACCCGCCATTGTCATGGGCCGTTGCATGGATATCATCGCGTGGAATTCGCTCGCCTCGGCACTCATCACCGATTTCTCGGCCATCCCGGAAAAGCACCGGAATTACGTGCGGATCATCTTCACCGATCCGTCGATGAAATCGCTCTACGCGGACTGGGAGAAAGTGGCGCGCACCTGCGTGTCGCAGCTGCGGATGGAGGCCGCCAAGTACCCCGACGACCCGGGGCTCGTCGAACTGGTCGGTGAACTGTCCGTGCAGGACGAGCAGTTCCGCCAGTGGTGGGCCACCCATCAGGTCGCCACGCTCAGCGTGGGCACCAAGGCCCTGCGCCATCCCGTCGCCGGGGAGCTCAGCCTGGACTGGGACACCCTGACCGCGAGTACCGACCCCGACCAGCAGCTCATCGTCTGGACCGCGGAGCCGGGCAGCCGTACCCACGAGGGCCTGCGCTTCCTCGCCTCGTGGGCCGCGTCCCACCTCCCGGCGGGTGACACCCCCGCATCGGCCGCTGAGGAGCACCCGCTCGGCTGACACGCCGGCCCGCACCCGGCCGGGCGGTGGCTTCAGCCGGTCACGTCCATGCGCTGGGTGCCGATGACGGACAGCAGCCGCAGCGCCTCCTCGGACGGCGAGCCGGGCGTCGCGGTGTAGATCACGACCTGCTGGTCCCGGTCGGCGATGTCCAGGACGTCGCAGTTGACGGTGACCGGCCCGACCAGCGGGTGCTGGAAGGTTTTACGGAGGGTGGGCTCGCTGCGCACGTCGTGGGAGGCCCACAGCTCGCGGAATTCCGCGCTCCCGGCCCGCAGCTCGGCCACCAGCTCCGTCACCTCGGGGTCGTCGGGGTAGCGGGCGGCGACGGTACGCAGCCGCTGGGCGGCGTTGCTCGCGAAACGGTCCACGTCCGACACCCCGTACAGCCGCTGGCCCTGCCGGTGCGGTCCGAGGAAGGCGCGGCGGACGAAGTTGCGGTCGCGGCGCGACAGGGTGGAGAAGTCCTCCATGAGCGCCGCCGCCAGGTCGTTCCAGGCGATGACCTCTCCGATCGCGGACATCACGGTCGCCGCGGCCTGCGGCAGGCGTTCCAGCAGGTCGAGGATGCTCTGGCGCACCTCGCGCGAGGGTCCTGCGGGCGGTCCCGGCGGGGCGCCCGCGAGGTGGTGGAGATGGTCGCGCTCGACGTCCGTCAGCCGCAGCGCACGGGCCAGCCCCGCCAGGACCTCGCGGGACGGGCGAGGGCCGCGGGCCTGTTCGAGCCGCGTGTAGTACTCGGTCGAGATGAAGGCGAGCTGGGCCGCCTCCTCGCGGCGCAGCCCCGGCGTGCGGCGCCGGGTCCCGGCGGGCAGCCCCACCTCGGCAGGGGTGATCCGCTCGCGTCTGCTGCGCAGGAAGTCGGCCAGTTCTCGTCTGTCCACCTCTCCAGTGTGCTCGTGTGCCGCCGGGCGCAGCCAGGTACAGCCGGTGCCTGGCTGCGCCCGGCAGTCCGGCGCACGCTCGATGCCATGAACACCACACCCAACGTCGACACACCCACCACCGACACCACCGCGACCGGCGCCGCCACCGGGCTGCTGGCGGACAAGGTCGCCCTCATCACCGGCGCGGGTCGCGGCATCGGCGCCGCCGCGGCCCTGCTCTTCGCCCGCGAGGGCGCCCGCGTCATGCTCGCGGCCCGTACCGAGGCGCAGCTCAAGGCCGTGACCGAGCAGGTCGGGGCGGCGGGCGGCACCGCCGACCACGTGGTGTGCGACCTGGCCGACGCGGCGAGCGTACGCGCGGCGGTCGACCGTACGGTGGAGCGGTTCGGCCGCCTCGACGTCGCCTTCAACAACGGCGCCACGAACGCGTCACCCGGCCCGCTGGACCAGGTACCGGAAGCCGACTTCGACCGCCTCTACGCCGTGAACCTCCGGGGTCCGTGGCTCGCGATGGCCGCCGAGGTCGCCGCGATCCGGGCCACCGCGGGGACCGGCGCAATCGTCAACAACTCCAGCGTCGGCAGCCTGCGGGGCAACCCCGAACTGCCCGCCTACGGCGCGATGAAGCGGGCGGTCAACAGCCTCACCGAGTCGGCCGCCGTCACGTACGGTCCCGAGGGCATCCGCGTCAACGCCATCGCTCCCGGCGGCACACTGACCGAGATGATCCACGCCTGGGCGGCGGAGTCCCCCGGTCTGCTCGACCGGATCACGGCGCACACCCCGCTGCGCCGGGCCGCCGACCCCGCCGAGATCGCGGAGGCCGCCGCCTGGCTGCTCAGCGACCGCGCGTCCTACGTGACGGGCACCGTCCTGCGGGTGGACGGCGGCGCGGCGGCCTGAGCCGCGCGGCCCGCGGCCGTCACCGGTCGTCGGCGGGTGCCACCGGTTATCGGCGGGTGTCACCGGGCGGCGGGCGGCGGTGCCACTCGGGCCGTCACCACTCGCGGGCGGCGATCAGTTCCTCGACGTCCGCGTCCTCGAAGCCGTAGGCCGTCGCCACAAACCAAATGTCCCCGCCTATCTCCTCCCGTGCGACGGTCTCGATCTCGCTGCCCGCGGCGTCGAACTCCGCCTCCAGAGCGTTGAACCGCTCCGTCGCGACCGCCGTCAGCGCGTACAGCGCCTTCAGGTCCGCGGGCCGCTCCGCCTCGATCCGCTCGCACAGGTCCAGCAGGATGGCCTTCCCCTTGTCGAGGACGTGGTCGGGAAAATACTCGTCCTCGTACAGCACCTCGAGGAACGCCCGTTCCTTGACCTGCTGGTTGGTGATCGTCATGGCGACGCCCTCCCCTTCTGCCCTGGATCAGCCCCGCGTCCAGTGTGGAATGTCCGACGTCCCCGATCGTGCACCACACCACTGACAACGCCGGTGGCGCGACGGCCGTCGGCCGCCGCGCCCCGGTCGCGTGAGCCCGCGCTTCAGCGCGGTCCGGCGCCGCTCGTCGCGGGCTGGCTCAGGTCAGCTCGGACTGCACGACACCGTCGGCCACGTCCAGGCGCCGTTGGTCTGGATCGTCACACCCCAGTTGTTGCCGCTGCCGTTCGGCTTGGCGGTCAAGACCTGGGCACTGGGATACGTGGCGTTGATGTTCCACGTCGCGATGATCTTCTCCGGCGCGGGAACGTTCATCGTCACCGTCCACGAACTCGACCCGGACACCGCCACGTTCAGGTTGTACCGGTCGCTCCACTGCTGACCGGCGGAGAGGGTCGCGGTGCAACTGCCCCCGCCACCGCCCCCGGTGGTGCCTCCGGTCGTGCCGCCGGTCCCGCCGCCGCTCGTACCGCCGCTGTCGGGGGCGACGGCGCGGCCGGTCTGCGGCGAGATCATGCCCGCGCACAGGCCGCGGCTCGCCAGGCCCTGCGCGATCCGCGGGATCGCGGCGAGCGTGTTCGCGGGCCACTCGTGCATGAGGATGATCTGGCCGTTGGTGAGCCGGGCGTTGGCCTGCACGATCGCGTCGGTGCTCGCGCCGTTCCAGTCCTGCGAGTCGACGTCCCAGATGATCTGGGTCAGACCGTACTTGGCCTCGACCGACTGCAAGGTCGCGTTGGTCTCGCCGTACGGCGGACGGAACAGTTTCGGTGTGCCGCCGCCCGCCGCCGCGATGGCCTGCTGGGTCCTGGAGACCTCCGAGTCGATCTGGGCCTGGCTCTCCTGGATCAGGTGGGGGTGGGTGTAGCTGTGGTTGCCGACCCACATCCCCGCGTTGATCTCGGCCTGGACCTGGGACGGATAGGACGCGGCGAACTGTCCCTCGTTGAACATCGTGGCCCGCAGGCCGTTCTGCCGAAGGGCGTTGAGGACGCTCGGGGTGTGGTCGTTGGACGGACCGTCGTCGAAGGTGAGTCCGACGTACCCGTTGCAGGTGGCGGCGTGCGACGGGGTGGCGTCGACGGTGAAGGTGACGACGCTCGCCACCGCCGTGGCGGCGACGGCAAGTCCCGTGATCAGGGAACGTAATGACATGTGCGGTCTGGTTCGCATGTGGGGGGCCTCCTTGTGGTGGCGTTGCGAACTCCGTGGGGGGATGACGGGGCCACGCGGTACCGGTACAAGCGGTGCCGGGAAACGCGATACCGGGCAACGCGGTCCGGGGATACGGGCGTACGGGCAACGCGCGTACCGGCGTACGGCGTCAGCTCGGACTGCACGAGACCGTCGGCCACGTCCAGGCGCCGTTGGTCTGGATCGTCACACCCCAGTTGTTGCCGCTGCCGTTCGGCTTGGCGGTCAAGACCTGGGCACTGGGATACGTGGCGTTGATGTTCCACGTCGCGATGATCTTCTCCGGCGCGGGAACGTTCATCGTCACCGTCCACGAACTGGAGCCCGAGACCGAGACGTTGAGGTTGTAGCGGTCGCTCCACTGCTCACCGGCGGACAGCGCGGCCGTGCAACTGCCCCCGCCTCCGGTGGAGCCCCCGGCGGTGGACCCGCCGGTGGTCGAACCACCCGTGGTCGACCCTCCGTTGGTGCCGCCGGTGCTTCCCAGCGTGATGTTGGAGTTGCCGCTGCTCTGGTAGCCCTCGGTGGCGAGGATCATGTAGTTGAAGCTGCCGAGGCTCATCCCATGGCTGGCCCACGCGTCGAAGTGGTTGCCCGTGGTGATGGTGCCGCCGGTCCGCTTCGACTGCCGGACGCTCCAGTACTGGTTGAAGGTCCGGGTGCCCTCGATCGACGGGGCGTTAACCCGTGTCGTCTCGTAGATGTCGTACGTGCCGCCGTCGCTGGTGACCGTGCCCTTGTACGTGCCGGTCGGCCGGTAGGTGCCGTAGTTGTCGACGACGTAGTACTCGACCAGCGGATTCGTCGTCCATCCGTACAGCGACAGGTAGGCGTTGCCCGAGGGGTTGAAGCTGCCCGAGTAGGCGACGCTCCGGCGTCCGCCGGTGGCCCAGCCCTTGCCTGCGACGAAGTTGCCGGCATTGCTCCACGAGGTGCTGTAGTTGCCGCCGGAGCCCAGGGTCATGGAGACGGATCCGCCGCCGTCGGTCCAGAACGAGTAGTAGTAGCCGTTGTTGGTGCCGGTCTGGTTCGACGTGATGATCGTGTCGGCGTTGGCGGTGCCGGGCAGGATGAGCGCGGCCACGCCGACCAGCGCTATCGCGCAGGCGCCGCTGATGAGCAGCCGGAAACGGCTGAGCAGCCCTAACGGGCGCCGTCTGCGGCTCATGTCGGGTGCGGGTGCGGGTGCGTCGTTCATGTGCGTGCTTCCTCCTCGTCTCGTGAGGACCGTCTGCCGCGACAGTGTTGAGCGGAGCACGTCACGTGTCAACACTTTCGGCACCGACTACGAAAGCTTCGCCACCAGTCAGGCGTACGGCACCAGTCGTTTCCGCAGGCAGACGCGCATCAATAGCCGGAGGAATTGGTTGACCCACAAAACCGCCCACCCGCGAGATCATCCCCAAGGGGATGAAATACCGAATGTTTCGGAGCCTTCCGAGTGCGGGCGCGAAGTCTACGACCGGCGGGCGAGGTCGGCCGAGACGTTGTCCGCGAGACGGCGCAACAGAGTCATGGCGGCCTCGGTCTCCCGGGGCGACAGGCCCATCGCCGCGCCTATCGCGGGGGGTACGTCGCGGGCCCGGTCGCGCAGCGCGTCGCCCCGCTCGGTGAGGATGACGCGGACGGTGCGCTCGTCCTCGGCGCTGCGCTCGCGGCGGACCAGACCGGCCGCCTCCAGCCGCTTGATCAGCGGGGTGAGGGTGCCGTAGTCGAGTTGCAGGGCGGCGCCGACGTCCTTGATCGGGACGTCGCCGTGCTGCCAGAGCACCAGCAGCACCAGGTACTGCGGATAGGTGAGGCCGAGCTCGTCCAGCAGCGGACGGTAGCGGCTGGTGACCGCACGGGAGGCCGCGTACAGCGCGAAGCAGAGCTGGTCGTCCAGGAGCAGGGTGAACGCGGGCTCGGCGTCGGCGGCTTCCGTGCTGTCCATGCGGGGCGGCCCTCCTCGGGGACGGGTGACGGGGTCGACCGATCAGCCTAGCTTCACCATGAGGCAATTTCAACGCGCACGATTAGCTTGTACACGAGCTAATCGTGTCCTAGTCTTCTGGGGTGTGGCCGGCTCGCCTTGCCGAGCACGACAGGGCACGGCCGAGCACGATCCACCACGACACGCCGGCCCGGAGCGCACCCGGAGCCGACGCCCACACCGTCCGTCCCTCCCCTTCCGTCCCACGAGGAGCCCCCGTCATGTCCGAGTCCACTCCCGCAGCACCCGTCCTGGAACCGGCCGCCGCGGAATTCGCCGCCGCCACGGCCAACCCGCCGTATCTGTTCGACCTCGGCCCCGTGGCGGGCCGCAAGGCGGTCGACGAGGTGCAGTCCGGCGAGATCGACGCGCCCGAGGTGGACGAGGAGTGGGTGACCGTCGAGGACGGTCCGACCGAGTCCGTACGGGTGCGCGTCGTCCGTCCCAAGGGCGCCGTCGGAGCGCTGCCGGTGATCCTCTACATCCACGGCGCGGGCTGGGTGTTCGGCAACGCCCACACCCACGACCGGCTGGTGCGCGAACTGGCGGACGGTGTCGGCGCGGCGGTGGTCTTCCCCGAGTACGACCTGTCCCCCGAGGCCCGCTACCCGGTCGCGATCGAGCAGAACTACGCCGTCGCCCGCTGGGTCGTCACCGACGGCGCGGCCAAGGGTCTGGACGCGAGCCGCATCGCGGTCGCCGGGGACTCGGTCGGCGGCAACATGGCCGCCGCGCTGACCTTGATGGCCAAGGAGCGCGGTGATGTGCCGCTCGTCCAGCAGGTGCTGTTCTACCCGGTCACCGACGCGAGCTTCGACACCGATTCGTACCACCGGTTCGCGACCGGTTACTTCTTGCGCCGCGACGGCATGCAGTGGTTCTGGGACCAGTACACGAAGGACCCCGCGCAGCGCGCCGAGATCACCGCGTCCCCGCTGCGCGCCACCACGGAACAGCTCACCGGGCTGCCGCCCGCGCTGGTCGTCACCGGTGAGGCCGATGTGCTGCGCGACGAGGGCGAGGCGTACGCCGACAAGCTCCGGCAGGCGGGTGTCGCCGTCACCGCGACCCGCTACCCCGCGATCATCCACGACTTCGTGATGCTCAACGCGCTGCGCGGCACGCAGGCCGCGGAGGGTGCGATCAACCAGGCGGTCACCGTGCTGCGTTCAGCGCTCGGCACCGACTGACCGTCACGGCGGCCCGCGACGCGCTCGCCTGCGCCTCACACCAGCGAGCGCGCCAACGACCGTCCCCACATGCCCATATGGCCGAACGCCTCGGGGTGCCACATCCCCACCCCGAGCACGGGCACCACCAGCAGGATCGCCAGGACGAGTGAGGTCTCCCCCAGGGTGGACAGCTCGTAGCGCTCCACGAGGGTGCCGAGCACCATCAGGCCGACGAAGACGACGACGCACAGGGCGAGCAGGTCACCGATCGCGTACCAGGTCACGGCCTCGGCGCCCGGGTGCTCCCAGCGCGCGTAGGTGAAGCTGGTGCCGGCCAGTATGGCCGCGAGCAGCAGGCCGCAGCCGGTCAGGACGGTGCACCAGGTCGTCCAGACCGGGGCCGGCGGCTTCCGGTCCTCCGGCGGGTCCGCCTCGTCCGCCTCCCGGTCGTCCTTCGAGTAGCCGTCCGCGTGGCCGTCCGCCGTCTTCGGCGTCGCGGCCGATCCGGTCACGGCGTCGGCGGTGTCGTCGGCCGGACCCGGTTCGGGGCCGGGCTCCACGAGTACGCGTACGGCGGCCGCCCGGGCGTCGTACGCCTCGAGCTGTTCGTCGGCGCTCTCCAGCGCGAGGTCGAATTCCCGCAGCCGGGCGATCGCGGCGCCCACCCGGGAACCCTCGTCGGCCCCGGAGCCGGGACCGTCGTCCACGACCGGGGTGCGGGACGGGCCAGGTCGCGTACGGGCCCGGCCCTGCTCCACGGCCGACCGCCGGACGCCGACGGCCAGCTCCTCCGCCGCCTCTCGTTCCCTGCGGGCTCTGGCCAGCAGGGACTCCGCGGCGACCAACCGGTCCTGGTGGTCGGCCAGTTCCCTGCGCCGCGGCGGGGCGTCGATGCCGACCGCCTCATTCGCCCGGCGCTCCAGGACCGCGCACCACGCCTGGAGGTCGGCGACGAGTCCCATCAGCGTCTGGACGACCGCGCCGATGACCGAGAGCGCTTCCCGTACGAGCAACTGGCTCTTGTGCTCTTCGTCGGTCCCCGCGCCCGACCGCGGTTCCAACTCCGGCACCGCTCCGGCAGGATCCCCCTGCGACATCGACCCGCCCCTGTCCTCGACCGGCTCTTCGGTGCCGCCGCGCCCCCGCGTCGGCAGTCCCCGACGTCCATCAGATCACCTGCTCCGGCGATCGGCCACCCTGTTTCGCGCGCCACGCCGGGAGGGTTTCCCGACGGGTCGGCCGGACTCCGCCGCCGCGGCGGGCGGAATCGGACCGTCCGCCCGCGCGGGCCGCCTGGGCCCGGACATGGCGGGGCGCCTCCCTGCCCGGGGAAGGCGGTGCCGGGCAGAAAGGCGCCAGGTGCGCGAGCCGCTGCCGCTAGGGCCTAGCCGGTGATCAGGTCGAATTTCTCCCAGGCGCCGATGGCGGCCCGGTTGGCGACCAGCGGCGCGGCGCCCGCGTTCTCGGCGGTCACGTACTGGTTGGTGGCCTGGGCGCGGAGGCTGACGCTGCCGTCGGAGTTGTGGACGAGGGTGAAGGTCTGGGCGGCGCCGACGGTGGTGGAGTCGGCGATGAGATTGCCGGAACCCGCGCTGACGTAGCGGTTGTTGGCGTGGGCGCGCAGCGCGATGTTGCCGCCGCCCGCGTCGGTCATGTCGAACTGCTCCCAGGCGCCGATGGCGGTCCTGTTGGCGATGAGGGCCGCGGCTCCGGCGTTCTCGGCGGTCACGTAGTCGTTGTTCACGCGGGCGCGCAGGCTGATCACGGTACCGGTGCCGCCGCCCGGTGTGGTGGTCGTCGGCTGGGTGGGGCGGGTCGCGGTGAGGGCGATCTGGCCCTTGAGCATCTTGCCGCCGTCGCCGGTCAGCCGCAGGTAGTAGTCCGACGAGCAGGCCGTGCCGTCCTCGTCCAGCGCCAGGAACCCGGAGTTGGTCGGCACGAAAGCCTGGGACTCGGCGGTCTTGGCGATCTGGTTGCCCTCGTTGTACTCGTCGAACATCGAGATGTAGATGCCCTGCACCCCGGCCCGGCACATGTTGTAGAACTGCCGCCACATGAAGTCGCCGTGCGCGCGCTGGCGGAGTGTGACGGCGCCGGGCAGGACGCACGGCTGGTAGTCGATGCCGTGGGCGGCGCATTCGGCGAGGTCGGGGACGGTCGCCACGTTGTAGAAGTTGTCGGCGTCCGAGACGTTGCCGATCCGGCCGACCATCCACGGCGAGATCATGTTGAACGCGTGGTAGACGTCGCTGAATCCGGCGCGGGAGTCGCGGTCGCCGGTCCGCCACCAGGTGGGTACGCCGCCGATGACGTAACAGCCCTGGGACTTGAACCAGTTGACGACGTCCAGGCAGGGCGCGGGCGCCCACGGGCGTTTGTCGTCGTTGAAGCCGAAGCCCCAGATGCAGACGACCGGCTTGCCGTTCTGCGTCGCGTAGGCGGACGAGGCCGTGTGGGCCTTCATCTTGTTGGTCCAGTCGGTCTTGATCTCCGACTGCATGTTGGTCCAGTCGGTGACGTCGTACATGATGTAGAACTTCCGGCTGTGCGACTCCGCCGCGCTGCGCACCTTGGTGGCCATCGCGTCGCGTGTCGGACCTTCGCCGCCGACGGGGTTGAAGCGCTGGAGCGCGGCGGTGTCGATGTTGTTCTGCTGCATCCACTGGAAGTGGGTGTCCACGGTCTGCTGGTCGTAGGACGAGAAGAGCGTGGCGGGCTGGCCGTTGCCGAGATTCGCGTAGGCGGTCTGGTACGTCTTGGTGTAGTCGCGCATGTCGGGCCAGGCGACGATGCCGGTGTTGGACGGCGACGGGGGCTGGCTGGAGTTGGGGCTCCAGTGCCACCAGGCGTTGATCGGGGCGCCGTCGCCGATGCAGGCGAACCAGCCCTGATAGCCGACCGTGACCTTCCCGACCACGTCTCCCGGCCCGCTCGCGGCGGGGGCGGCCGACGCGGACGGGGAGACGGCGGACGCCGAGGCTCTCGCGGCCAGGCCCAGGGCGCCGAGGGCGGCGGCGGACGTACCGGCCGCGGTGACGCTCACGAACTTGCGACGTGACACTGCCATGGATGACTCCGAACGGCGACGCGCGGCGGGACCGCCGGGCGTATCGGTGGACTGAGTGTGGGGGTTCATGCTGTTGGCCTGTTCAACAGATGAACTCAGTGTTCCGTGGTGGGCCGCGCGGGGCGCGCGCGGCCAGCCCGGTGAATTCCGCTCGAATTACGCTGACTTGCGGTGGGGTCCGGCGCGCACAGTCCCTTGACACGCGCCTTCACGCCGATCTTCCGTGCACAAGCGGTATCGGGCACGCGTCGATTCAACTGCTGAATCCAATGGTGCGTCAAGGGTCTAGACCTGATTGACGGTTCCTCCGGAATTCTCCCGAATGGCGCCCAGGAAAGGCGCGTTGAACGTCCGTATCGGGCACGAAAGGTCGGAGGGGATGATTCAGATAGTGTCAGGCATCGTCAAATATCTCGGCTGACAATCGGCCCCAGCGTTCGGCCGGACGCGCCGCCGCTCGGCCGACTATTCTCGACAGCGGCAGCGTCGCCACTCATCGCGCCCGTCCGCGACAGCGCTGCCGTACCTTCGCGGCGCCTCCGCCGAATCGACGCCTCCCGACGCCTCCCGACGCCTCCCGATGCCTCTCGACGCTTTACCGACAGGAGCCAAGCCGGTGCGGAAGACCGAAACGACCTTCACCGCGGGGGATTTAGCCCCGTCACACGTCCTGACCACGATGACCGGGGAGACCGTCGCCGTTCCCGAGGCCGGATATCCGGTGCACCTGCAATTCCGGCGGTTCGCGGGATGCCCGGTCTGCAATCTGCACCTGCGCTCCTTCGTCCGGCGGGCCGACGAGATCAGGGCCGCCGGAATCCACGAGGTCGTGGTCTTCCACGCCCCCGACGAGGAACTGCTCAAGTACGAGGCCGAGTTGCCGTTCGCCGTGGTGGGCGACCCGGACAAGACGCTCTACCGCGAGTTCGGGGTCGAGACCTCGATCCGCGCGGTGGCCGATCCGCGGGTCTGGCCGGCCATCGCGCGCGCGGTCGGCAGCTCGATGTGGGGCGCGGTCCGGCGCCGCAACCGTATGGCCCCGGTAGTGCCGACCGGCGGCAGCCTCGGTCTGCCCGCCGACTTCCTGATCGCCCCGGACGGCCGGATCGTCGCGGCGAAGTACGGCGAGCACGCGTACGACCAGTGGTCCGTGGACGAACTGCTCGCGCACGCGGCGCAAGCGGCGGCCACGGCGCCGGCCGATCCCACCGAGGCCCCGGCCTGACGGCCGTCGCGCCACGGTCCGGCCGGGTCCCCACGGCGCCGGGCGTGTCCGCTCGGCACGGCGAGCGGCGCGCCCGCCGTACCTGAGGCCGTACGACCGGCCGGCTCCCGTCGTACCGCCCGCCCACAGCACCTCCCGCGCCCTCACGCCGACAGTGCCCGCACCGCCTCCCCGATCTCCTCCGGGGCGCAGGCCGTGGCCAGCACGTCCAGGGACAGGCCGAGCGCCGCCGCCAGGGCGACCACGGTGAAGAAGGCCGGGGTCGGGGCCCGGCCGGTCTCGATCTTGCGCAGGGTCTCCGCGGAGACCCCGGCCGCCGCCGCCACGTCCACCATGCTGCGGTCGCCGCGGGCGTCGCGGAGCAGTGCGCCGAAGCGTTCGCCGCGGGCGCGCTCCTCGGGGGTCAGGGGTGTTCTCACCATGCCCGTGATACTAATACCGGTATAAGTATTGGGCGAGGCCGCGGCCGGAAGGAGTCCGGCCGCCCGCACGACGAGGAGTCACAGCACATGGTGGAGATCAAGACCGACGCGGCGCTCGACGCGATGCGCGAGGCGGGGCGCGTCGTGGCGCAGGCGCTCGCCGCCGCACGGGAGGCGGCGGCCGTCGGCGTATCGCTTCGGGACCTGGACGCGGCGGCCCACGCCGTCCTGGACAAGGCGGGCGCCACGTCCCCCTTCCTCGGCTACCAGCCGTCCTTCGCCCCCTCCCCCTTCCCCGCGGTGATCTGCGCGTCGGTGAACGACGCGCTCGTGCACGGCATCCCCACCGACTACCGGCTGCGCGACGGCGACCTGGTGAGCATCGACTGCGGCGCGGTGCTCGACGGCTGGGCGGGCGACGCCGCGGTCAGCTTCATCGTGGGCACGCCCCGGCCGGAGGACGTGGAGCTGATCGCCGCCACCCAGCGCGCCCTGGACGCGGGCATCGCGGCGGCCGTCGTCGGCCACCGCCTCGGCGACATCTCGCACGCGGTCGGCGCGGTGGCGCGCACGGCGCGCTGCGGCATGCCCACCGACTTCGGCGGCCACGGCATCGGCCGCCAGATGCACGAGGATCCGCACGTGCCCAACCGCGGGCGGCCGGGGCGCGGCTTCCCGCTCCGCCACGGGCTCGTCCTCGCGATCGAGCCGATGCTGATGTCCGGCGGGCGCGACGAATACCGTACGGACCCGGACGGCTGGACGCTGCGCACGGTCGACGGGAGCCGCGCCGCGCACATCGAGCACACCGTCGCGATCACCGAGCAGGGCCCGCGCGTCCTCACGCTCGTCTGATCCGTCCCGGGCGCCGCCGCCCGCCCGCGGTCCACCTGTCGGCCGCCCGCCGCTCGCACGTCCGGCGCACGCCGCGTGCCCCGCGGGCCGCCCGTTGCCTGCCCGTCGTCCGAAACGGGCACTTCCACGGGCCGTATGGCCAACCACCACACCACCTGATCGCCAACACACCCTCTGAACTGGCACTCTTGCCGACCGGTCCGGGCAACACCGGGCAGTTTGTTGTCCGTTCTGGGCCGGTCCCTGTCAAAGTGGCGTTGGTATAACTCTTCCACGGGCAAAACCGGGCACGCCTTGCCCGGACCGGCGAAGAGACAGGTGGTGACCGTGAGAGCACAAGAACGCCAACATCGGATCCTCGCGCTCGCGCGCCACCAGGGTCAGGTCGAGGTCACCGTGATGGCCGCCGATCTCAAGGTGGCGCCGGAGACCATCCGCCGCGATCTGGGCGTACTGGAGAGCCGCGGTCTGGTCCGCAGGACGTACGGCGGCGCCTATCCCGTCGAGGGCGCGGGGTTCGAGACCGACCTCGCCCAGCGGGTGACGCTGCATGTCGCCGACAAGCGACGGATCGCGGCCGAGGCGGTCAAGCTGCTCGGCGAGGCCGAGACCGTCTTCGTGGACGAGGGCTACACCCCTCAACTGCTCGCCGCGCTGCTGCCCAGCGACCGGCCGCTGACGGTGGTCACCGCGTCGTTGACCACCGCGGCGGCCGTCGCGGACTCCGCCAACACCACTGTGCTGCTGCTCGGTGGCCGTGTCCGGGCCCGGACGCTGGCCACCGTCGGCTCCTGGGCCTGCGACATGCTCGCGGGCTTCGTCATCGACCTGGCCTTCGTCGGGTCGAACGGCATCTCCCGCGAACTCGGCCTGACCACACCGGATCCCGTGGTCGCCGACGTCAAGGCCAAGGCGCTGGAGGTCTCCCGGCGCCGGATCTTCATGGGCCACCACAGCAAATTCGGCGCGAGCAGCTTCTGCCGCTTCGCCCAGGTCGGCGACTTCGAGGCGATCGTCACCGACACCGGTCTGTCCAGCGCCGAGGCGCACCGCTACGCACTTCTGGGACCCCGCGTCTTCAGAGTCTGACCCGCGGGCCCGCCCCGCGCCGCTCCCCCTTTCCCCTCCCCCCACCTCCCCCGCGATCTCCGAGATCCCCGCAGGCCCCCCCGCAGTCCCGGCGCTCCCCCCCGCCTTCCGCATCTCCCCAGTACGCCGATCCGGGCTACCCCCTGCCCTCCCGCACCACGACTCCGCTCCACCCACCCTCATCCCCGGTCATGAAAGGGACGAATCATGACACCGAGAACGAGAAGTCTTCCCCGCCTTCTGCCCCCGCTCGCCCTCGCCGTCTGCGGCACCCTGCTCGCGGCCTGTTCCGGCGCCGGCGGCTCCGGCGGAAGCTCCGGCGGTCACTCCATCAACGTACTGATGGTCAACAACCCGCAGATGGAGGACCTTCAAAAGCTCACCGCCGCCAACTTCACCAAGTCCACCGGTATCAAGGTCAATTTCACGGTGCTGCCCGAGAACGACGTCCGGGACAAGATCACCCAGGACTTCTCCAGCCAGGCCGGCCAGTACGACGTCGCGACCATCAGCAACTACGAGACGCCGATCTACGCCAAGAACGGCTGGCTCGCCCCGCTCACCGCGCACACCAAGTCCGACACGGCCTTCGCGCAGAGCGACATCCTGCCCGCGCTCCAGCAGTCGCTGACGTACAAGAACGACATCTACGCCGAGCCCTTCTACGGCGAGTCGTCGTTCCTGATGTACCGCAAGGACGTCTTCGCGGCGAAGAACCTGACGATGCCCGCCAACCCGACCTGGGCGCAGGTCGCGGACCTCGCCGCGAAGGTCGACGGCGCGCGGTCCGGCATGAAGGGCATCTGCCTGCGCGGCCAGCCCGGCTGGGGCGAGGTCATCGCCCCGCTGACGACCGTGGTCAACACCATGGGCGGCACCTGGTTCGACAAGGACTGGAAGGCCCAGGTCAACAGCCCCGCCTTCACCAAGGCGACGCAGTTCTACGTGGACCTGGTGCGCGCCCACGGTGAGGCCGGAGCCCCGCAGGCCGGGTTCACCGAGTGCCTCAACGACCTGGAGCAGGGCAAGGTCGCCATGTGGTACGACGCGACGTCGGCGGCCGGTTCGCTGGAGGCCAAGGACTCACCGGTCGCGGGCAAGCTCGGCTACGCGCCCGCTCCGGTCGACCAGACCAAGAGCTCCGGCTGGCTCTACACCTGGGCCTGGGGCCTGCAGAAGGCCAGCAAGCACCAGGACGACGCCTGGAAGTTCATCTCGTGGGCGTCGGGCAAGGGCTACGAGGAACTGGTCGGCAAGCAACTGGGCTGGTCGCGGGTCCCGGCCGGCAAGCGCACCTCCACGTACCAGAATCCGGACTACGTCGCCTCCGCCTCGGCGTTCGCCAAGGCCACCGAGACCGCGCTCGAGGCGGCCAACCCGACGAACCCGGGCATCCAGCCGCGGCCCGCGCCCGGCATCCAGTTCGTCGGCATCCCCGAGTTCACCGATCTGGGCACCCAGGTCTCGCAGCAGATCAGCTCCGCCATCGCGGGCCAGACCAGCGTGAAGAGCGCCTTGTCCGCGAGCCAGAAGCTCGCAGAGAAGGTCGCCGACAAGTACGCGGGCAACTGACCGCCACCGCCCCACCCGACGGTCCCGGCCGCCCCCGGCCCCCCGCACGACGGGGCCGGGCGGCGGGCCCGGGGCGTGAAGCGGAGAGAGACGACTGACACCATGAGCACCCCATCCCTCACCAGACGCATCCGCGCGCCGCAGACCGAGCAAGAGCCTGCGCCGCCCGCCGCGCGCCGGTCCCCCGGCGCCTGGGTCCGGCGGGCTCCGCTGCTGCCGGCCCTGGTCTTCATGATCGTGGTCACCCAACTGCCGTTCGTCGGCACCCTGGTGATCTCGTTCATGCGGTGGAACGCCCTCGACCCCGGTGACCGCGGTTTCGCCGGCCTCCAGAACTACAAGGAAGAGTTCACCGACCCGCAACTGCGCCACGCCCTGACCACCACGGTCGTGCTGACCGTCTCCGTGGTCCTGGTCAGCCTGCTGCTCGGCCTCGGCCTCGCGCTGCTGCTCGACCGGAAGTTCCTCGGCCGGGGCATCGTGCGCACCATGCTCATCACGCCGTTCCTGGTGGTACCGGTGGCGTCCGCGCTGCTGTGGAAGCACGCGCTGTACAACGCGTCGTACGGCCTGATCAACGGCTCGCTCAACTGGCTGTGGAAGCTGTTCGGCAGCGACAACGCGCCGCAGCCGGACTGGCTGTCCACCCACCCGCTGCTGGCCGTCGAGGCGTCGCTGGTGTGGCAGTGGACGCCGTTCATGATGCTGATCCTGCTCGCCGGGCTCCAGAGCCGGCCGATGGACATCGCCGAGGCGGCGCGGGTGGACGGCGCGGGCACCTGGCAGATCTTCCGCTATCTGACCTTCCCGTACCTGCGCCGCTATCTCGAACTGGCGGCCCTGCTCGGGTCGGTGTACGTGGTGCAGAACTTCGACGCCGTGTTCACCATCACCTCCGGCGGTCTCGGCACCGCCAACCTCCCCTACACCGTCTACACGACCTTCTACCAGGCGCACGACTACGGGCAGGCGTCCGCCGCGGGCGTCATCGTGGTCATCCTGTCGATCATCGTGGCCACCTTCGCGCTGCGCACCGTCTCGTCGCTGTTCCGAGAGGAGACCCGGTGATGACTACCGTCTCCGTGACCACCGCCCGCCGCCGTACGGCGCCCGCCGCCCGCAAGGAGCGGCGCAACCGCTCACTGCTCGGCCTGCTGGCCTGGCTGTGCGGGATCGTCTTCTTCCTGCCCTTCGCGTGGATGGTGCTCACCTCCTTCCACAGCGAGCAGGACGCGGCGACCAACCCGCCGAAGCTCGGGGCGTCGCTGACGCTCCACGGCTACCGGGAGTTCTTCGGCTCCGGCACCGGCGTCAGCCCGTGGCCGCCGCTGGTCAACTCCCTGACAGCGGCGGCGGTTTCCACCGCCCTCGTACTGGTGCTGTCCTTCCCCGCGGCCTACGCGCTGTCGATCAAGCCGGTGCGCAAGTGGACCGACGTGATGTTCTTCTTCCTGTCGACCAAGATGCTGCCCGCCGTCGCGGGCCTGCTGCCGGTCTATCTGATCGCGAAGAACGCCGGTCTGCTGGACAACATCTGGCTGCTGATCCTGCTCTACACCTCGATGAATCTGCCGATCGCGGTGTGGATGATGCGCTCGTTCCTCGCCGAGGTCCCGGTGGAGATCCTGGAGGCCGCCTCGATCGACGGCGCGGGCCTGCCGACCATCCTGGTACGGATCATCGCCCCGGTCGTCACCCCGGGGATCGCCGCGACCGCGCTGATCTCGTTCATCTTCAGTTGGAACGAACTGCTCTTCGCGCGGGTGCTGACCGGTGTGGTGGCCGGTACCGCGCCGGTGTTCCTCACCGGATTCGTCACCAGCCAGGGCCTGTTCCTCGCCAAGGTGTGCGCCGCCGCCGTCTGTATATCCCTGCCGGTACTGGCCGCCGGATTCGCCGCCCAGGACAAGCTCGTCCAGGGCCTCTCTCTTGGAGCCGTCAAGTGAAAGCAGCCGTCATCAGCTCCCCCGGTGTCGTCGGCATCGAGACCGTCGACGACCCGGCGCCCGGCCCCCGGGACGTCGTGGTCCAGGTCGCGGCCTGCGGTCTGTGCGGCACCGATCTGCACATCCTCCAGGGCGAGTTCGCCCCGACCCTGCCGATCGTGCCGGGGCACGAATTCGCCGGTGAGATCGTCGCCGTGGGCTCCGAGGTCCGCGAGCTGGCCGTGGGCGACCAGGTGGCGGTCGACCCGTCGCTGTACTGCCACGAGTGCCACTACTGCCGGATCGGGCGGAGCAATCTGTGCGAGCGGTGGGCCGCGATCGGCGTGACCGTCCCCGGCGGCGCCGCCGAATTCGCCGTCGCCCCGGTCGCCAACTGCGTCAAACTCCCCGAGCACATACGGACGGTGGACGCGGCGCTCATCGAACCGCTGTCCTGCGCCGTACGCGGCTACGACATCCTGCGCAGCCAACTGGCCAGCCACGTACTGATCTACGGCTCCGGCACCATGGGCCTGATGATGCTGGAGCTGGCCAAGCGGACCGGCGCCGCGACCGTCGACGTCGTCGACATCAACGAGGAGCGGCTGACCACGGCCACGGCGCTGGGCTGCTCGCAGGTGGCGACCAACGCGGACGAGATCGCCCGCCCGCGCGGCTGGGACGTCGTGATCGACGCGACCGGCAACGCGCAGGCCATCCAGGACGCGCTGGACCGGGTCGGCAAGGGCGGCACCTTCCTCCAGTTCGGCGTGGCCGACTACGCCGCGCGCGCGACGATCGAGCCGTACCGCATCTACAACCAGGAGATCACGATCACCGGCTCGATGGCCGTCCTGCACAGCTACGAGCGGGCCGCCGAGCTGTTCGCGGGCGGGGTGCTCGACCCGGAGGTCTTCATCAGCGACCGGCTGCCGCTGGTCGACTACGCGTCGGCGCTCGAGCGGTTCAAGGCCGGCAAGGGCCGGAAGATCCAGGTGGTGCCCTGAGCCCTGCGGGCGCCGCGGCCGTGTCCGCCGGGGAAGCCGATTGTGACCCGGCCGCGGACTTCGACAGGATGGGGCCATGACCGAGATCCGCACGCCCCGCCTGGTCCTGCGCCGCTGGCGCGAGGACGACATCGCGCCGATGGCCGAGATCAACGCCGACCCGGAGGTCATGCGCTACATCGGCGACGGGCTGCCCCGCGACCTGGAGCAGACCGCGGAGTCCATCGAGCGGTGGGAGGAGGAGTGGGACGACGAGGGCTTCGGCCTCTTCGCCGTCGAACTCCTCGCCTCGGGCGAACTGGCCGGGTTCACGGGGCTGTCCGTGCCCACGTTCCTGCCCGAGGTACTGCCCGCGGTGGAGATCGGCTGGCGGCTCGGCCGCCAGTTCTGGGGGCAGGGTTACGCGTCGGAGGCCGCTCACGCCACCTTGGAGTTCGCCCTCCAGGACCGCGGCCTCGACCGCGTGATCAGCATCGCACAGCTCGGCAACGACGCCTCCGAGAACGTGATGCGCAAGCTCGGCATGGTCCCGGACCGCACGACGACCCACCCGGTGTCCGGCCGCCCGGTGCGGGTGCACGCGATCGACCTGACCGAATACCGGGCCTGAGCCGTGGAGGACCGGGCCCGGATCGGTCGGCCGGCCCGTCGGCCAGGTCGGCCCGCCGGTCGGTCAGTCGGTCAGTCGGTCCGCCGGCCTGTCGGCCTGTCGGCCTGTCGGCCTGTCGGGGAGCGACGCTGATCACATGGACACGTCACAGGCTTTTCACTAAGGTTTGCCTTGCCTAAGGCAAACCGTGTGTTTTTACCTGCCTGCGCACCCGTCGTCGTCTTCGCCCCTTTCCCGCCCGTGGAGTTGTTGACCCATGCCTGCCGTGCCCAGAGCCTCCGCTGTCGCCCTGCTCTCCCTGGTCGTCCTCGGCACGGCCGCCGTCACCGGCTGCGCGAAGAAGAACGACGCCTCGTCCGACGGCGCGATACGGGTGGACGCGGCCGACAGCTCCTGCAAGGTCTCGCGCACGGAGTTCCCCGCCGGTTCCGTCAGCCTGGACGTGCACAACAAGGGCTCCAAGGTCACCGAGGTCTACGTCTACGCGCCGGGCGACCGCATCGTCACCGAGCGGGAGAACATCGGCCCCGGCACCAGCGCCACCATCACCGCGCAGATCAAGGCGGGCACGTACGAGGTGGCCTGCAAGCCGGGCATGAAAGGCGACGGCATCCGGCAGAAGATCACCGTGACCGGCGCCAACGCGCCCAAGCCCGGTGACCCGCGGCTCGACGAGGCCGTCGCCTCGTACCGCAAGTACGCGCAGGAGCAGGCCGACCTGACGATCCCGCTGGTGCAGAAGTTCGCCGACGCGATCAAGGCCGGTGACGTGGCCGCGGCCAAGGCCGCCTTCGCCCCGTCGCGGGTCGGCTGGGAGCGCACCGAGCCGGTCGCCGAGAGCTTCGGTGACATCGACCCGAAGACCGACACCCGCGAGGACGGTCTGGAGGACGGCCAGAAGTGGACCGGCTGGCACCGGCTGGAGAAGGCGCTGTGGGCCGACGGCAAGCTGACCCCCGAGGACAGCACCCTCGCCGACGCGCTGGTGGCCGACCTCAAGGACTGGCAGAAGCGGGTCGGCACCGCCGACATCACGCCGACCAGCATGGCCAACGGCGCCAAGGAGCTGCTGGACGAGGTCGCCACCGGCAAGGTCACCGGTGAGGAGGACCGCTACAGCCACACCGACCTGTCGGACTTCGACGCGAACGTGGCGGGCGCCCGCAAGGCGTACGAGCTGCTGAAGCCGGTCGCCGCCGAGAAGGACCCGGCGCTGTCCAAGACCCTGGACACCGAATTCGCCGACATCCAGACGCTGCTGGACAAGTACCGGCAGGGCGACGGCTTCGTCTCGTACGACAAGGTCACCGAGAAGGAGCGCAAGGCGTTCTCCGACGCGGTCAACTCGCTCGCCGAGCCGCTGTCCAAGCTCGCCGCGGCTGTCGCACCCGCCAAGTAGCCCTCGGCGCCCGGCTGCCCGGGCGCCGAAACCGCAGCTCACCGAGCCGTGGCACTCCCGCACAGGGAGGGTCACGGCTGCGGTACGCACGACGCAGAACCGATAGAAGGGCCACCGTTCATGGACGAAGCAGCCGGTACCGGCGGCACCGAGTCCACCCCCGCAGACCCCGAGGGCGCCGAGCCCGCCTCGACCGCCCCACAGGGCACGACCGCGGACACGAGCACGGATACCGACACGAGCACGAGCACCGACACATCCGCGGACGACCGTACCCACCGGGCGCTCAGCCGCCGCGCGGTCATGGGCTGGGCCGGTGCCGGGCTCGCCCTCGGCGCGGCGGGCGGCGGCTCGGTCGCGGCGGCGGTGACCAGCGGTACGAACGGCGGCTCCGCGTCCTCCGACGGCTCCGTCCCCTTCTACGGTGAGCACCAGGCGGGCATCGCCACCCCTGTCCAGGACCGGCTGCACTTCGCGGCGTTCGACGTCCTCACCGACGACAAGGCGGAACTGGCCGCGCTGCTCAAGGAGTGGACGAGCGCCGCCGCCGCGATGACGGCGGGACGCGAGGTCGGCACGGGCGCGGTGGACGGGCCGGCCGAGGCGCCGCCGGACGACACCGGTGAGGCGCTGGGCCTGCCCGCCTCCCGGCTGACCCTCACGGTCGGCTTCGGCCCGAGTCTGTTCGAGCAGGTCGCCGAGGACGGCACGCGCACCGACCGGTTCGGTCTGCGTGCCCGGCGCCCTGCGGCGCTGATCGACCTGCCGCACTTCCCCGGCGACAATCTCGACCCGGCCCGCAGCGGCGGCGACCTGTGCGTCCAGGCGTGCGCGGACGATCCGCAGGTCGCGGTGCACGCGATCCGCAATCTCGCCAGGATCGGCATGGGCAAGGTGTCGGTGCGCTGGTCGCAGCTCGGCTTCGGCAAGACGTCCTCGACGACGCCGGACGCGCAGACGCCGCGCAATCTGATGGGCTTCAAGGACGGCACGCACAATGTGTCGGGCACCGACACATCGACGCTGGACGGCCATGTGTGGGCGGGGCCGGGGGACGGTCCCGACTGGATGACCGGCGGCTCGTACCTGGTCGCGCGCCGGATCCGTATGCACATCGAGACCTGGGACCGCGAGGGCCTCCAGGCGCAGGAGGACGTGTTCGGCCGCACCAAGGGCGAGGGCGCGCCGTACGGCAAGCAGCGCGAGCGCGACACGCCCGACCTCGGGCTGATGCCGAAGGACGCGCATGTACGCCTGGCCCATCCGGACAGCAACGCCGGGCAGATGATCCTGCGCCGCGGCTTCTCCTTCACCGACGGCTCGGACGGTCTGGGGCGGCTGGACGCGGGTCTGTTCTTCCTCGCGTACCAGCGCGACACCCGTAAGGCGTTCGTCCCGTTGCAGCGGCGGCTCGCCGCGAGCGACGCGCTCAACGAGTACATCCAGCACGTCGGTTCCGCACACTTCGCCTGCCCGCCCGGCGTCCGGAAATCCGGCGAATGGTGGGGGCAGTCCCTGCTCGGCTGACCCCGCCCCTCCCCCCGACCAGCGTCCCACCCGTCCCGGCCCCTGGAGTACCGCCGTGTTCGCCAACTATCTGATCGGCCTGCGAGAGGGCCTGGAAGCCAGCCTGATCGTCTGCATCCTGATCGCCTACCTGGTCAAGTCGGAGCGGCGCGAGAGCCTGCCGCCGGTCTGGACCGGCATCGGCGCCGCCGTGCTGCTGAGCTTCGGCTTCGGCGCGCTGCTCCAGTTCGGTTCGTCGGAGCTGACCTTCAAGGCACAGGAGGCGCTGGGCGGTTCGCTGTCCATCATCGCGGTCGCGCTGGTCACCTGGATGGTGTTCTGGATGCGCCGCACGGCGCGGCATCTGAAGGCCGAGCTGCACGGCAAGCTGGACGCCGCGCTCGCGATGGGCACGACCGCGCTGGTCGTCACGGCCTTCCTGTCCGTCGGCCGCGAGGGCCTGGAGACAGCGCTGTTCGTGTGGACGGCCGTGCAGTCGAGCGACGACGGCGTCCGTCCGCTGATCGGCGCGATGCTCGGTCTGGTCACCGCCGTGATCCTGGGCTGGCTGTTCTACCGGGGCGCGGTGCGGATCAATCTGGCGAAGTTCTTCACCTGGACCGGTGCCATGCTGGTCGTGGTCGCGGCCGGTGTGCTCGCGTACGGTCTGCACGACCTCCAGGAGGCGGGCTGGATCGGCGGCCTGAACAGCCTGGCCTTCGACATCAGCTCCACGATCCCGCCGGACAGCTGGTACGGCACCCTGCTCAAGGGCGTCTTCAACTTCCAGCCGGACCCGACGGTGCTCCAGGTCTGCGCCTGGGGCGTCTACCTCGTGCCCACGCTGTACTTCTTCTTCCGCCGCTCCGGCGGTCGCCCCGCCCCGGCCGCGCGGGTCTCCCCCGAGCCGTCGCAGCCGGAGACCGCGCGCTGACCTCAGGCCCCGGCCTGCTCCGAGACCGCGCGCTGACCTCAGGCACCGGCCCGCTTCGGGACCGCGTGCGGTCCCGTGGCCGGGGCCCGCGCACGGCCGACGGATGTCACCGGTGGCCGCGGATCGGGTGCGGGACGTAGGGCGCTTCGAGACGGGCGATCTCGTCGTCGGTGAGGGTCACCTCGACCGCGCCGACGGCGTCGTCCACGTGGGCGAGCTTGGTGGCGCCGACGATGGGGGCGGTCACGGCCGGTCGGCTGAGCAGCCAGGCGAGCGCGATCCGGGCCATGGGCACGCCGCGTTCGTCCGCGACGGCGCGGACGGCGTCGACCACGTCGAAGTCGGCCTCGGTGTACAGCTCGTCGGCGTAGGCGTCGCTGCCGGAGCGTACGGTCCTGCGCTCGCCGTCCCTGCCGCGTGATCCGGCGAGCAGGCCGCGGGCCAGCGGGCTCCAGGGGATGGCGCCGACGCCCTGCTCCCGGCAGAGCGGGATCATCTCCCGCTCCTCCTCGCGGTAGACGAGGTTGTAGTGGTTCTGCATCGACACGAAGCGCGGGTGTCCCGCCGCCTTCGCCGTGTACTGGGCGGTGGCGAACTGGTACGCGAACATGCTGGACGCGCCGATGTAGCGGGCCTTGCCCGAGCGGACGACGTCGGCGAGCGCCTCCATCGTCTCCTCGATGGGGGTCTCGTAGTCCCAGCGGTGGATCTGGTAGAGGTCCACGTGGTCGGTGCCGAGCCGGCGCAGTGAGGCGTCGATGCCCGCCAGGATGTGCTTGCGGGACAGTCCTCCGTCGTTGGGGCCCGGTCCCATCGGCAGGCAGACCTTGGTGGCGAGCACGTAGTCGTCGCGGTGGGCGAAGAGCTTGCTCAGCAGCCGTCCGGTGATCTCCTCGCTGCGGCCGAGCGAGTACATGTCGGCGGTGTCGAAGAACGTCACACCGCCCTCGACGGCCCGCCGCACCAGAGGCTCGGACGCTTCCTCGTCGAGCATCCACGCCCGGTTGGCCGGGTCGCCGTAGCTCATCATCCCCAGGGCGATCCGTGACACCTTCAGGCCCGTCGTGCCCAGCCGGGTGTACTCCATGCCGTCTCCTCGCGTCGTGGTCCCCTTGTCCACGGGTACCCCGGCCGACCCGGATCAATATTGCTGTTCCGGCAACAATGTTTGCCGCCCGCACGTCAGGTGTCCGATGCTCCGTGCTCGGAGGTGGTCACCATGACCGACAAGGTGAGCGGGAACGGAAACGGGCAGGCGGCGGCGCGTACGGAGGCGGCCGGAGAGCGGCGCTTCGACGTCGTGGTGGTCGGCGGCGGGGCGGCCGGGCTGAGCGCGGCCCTGACGCTGGGCCGGGCGCGCCGCTCGGTGCTGGTGATCGACGCGGGCGAGCCGCGCAACGCGCCCGCCGACGGCATCCACAACTATCTGGGCCGCGAGGGCGCGACGCCCGCGGAGCTGCTGGCCACCGGCCGGGAGGAGGTGGCCCGCTACGGCGGTGAGACCGCCGAGGGCCGGGCCGTCTCGGCCGCGCGGCTCGACGGCGGCGGTTTCCGTGTCGGGCTGGACGACGGCTCAGCGGTGCGCGCCGAGCGGCTGCTGCTGGCGACCGGCCTGGTGGACGGGCTGCCCGAGGTGCGGGGGCTGGCCGGGCGGTGGGGGCGCGAGGTGCTGCACTGCCCGTACTGCCACGGCTGGGAGGTGCGCGGCCAGGCGATCGGCGTGCTGGGCACCGGCCCGCTGGCGGTGCACCAGGCGCTGATGTGGCGGCAGTGGAGCCAGGACGTCACCCTCTTCGTGCACACCGCGCCCGAGCCGGACGACGAGCAGTACGAGCGGCTGGCCGCCCGCGGGATCGCCGTGGTCGAGGGCGAGGTGGCCGCCGTGGAGGTGACCGACGACCGGCTCACCGGCATGACTCTGGCCGGTGGCCGGGTGATCCCCTGCCAGGCGCTGGTGGTGTCCACCCGCCTGGACGCCAGGACGGATCTGCTGGCGGACCTCGGTCTGACCACGGTCGGGCAGGAGATCGGCGGGGTGCCGATCGGCACCCGGGTCGAGGCCGATCCGACCGGCGCCACCGCTGTGCCGGGCGTCTGGGTCGCGGGCAATGTGGCCTCACCTGTCGAGATCCTCATCGGCGGCGCCACGGCGGGTGTCAGGGCCGCCGCGGCGATCAACGCGGATCTGACCGAGCAGGAGACGCTGGCCGCGGTGGCCGCGCGCCGCGCTTCGGCGGGCGCCGCGCCGATCGCGTAGGGTGCGCGGCTCCCAGCGGTACGAGGACGGCACCGAGCGGTACGAGGACGGCTCCCAGCGGTACGAGGACGGCACCGACCCGTACGGGAACGGCGCGCCGACGCCACCGTGCGGACGAGGGCGACACGCCCGTGAGGGCGCGCTCCACGAAGATCACAAAACTCGCGAAGGGCAAGGACAGGCCGATGACCGACAACACTCCGGCGACCGAGGAACTCCAGGGCGAGGAGTTCTGGAACGCCCGCTACTCCGGGAGCGAGCGGATCTGGAGCGGCGATCCCAATACGGTCCTGGTCCGCGAGGTGGCCGGGCTGCCACCCGGCAGGGCGCTCGACCTGGGCTCCGGCGAGGGCGGCGACGCGATCTGGCTCGCCCGGCAGGGCTGGCGGGTCACCGCCACCGACATCTCGGGGGTCGCGCTCGACCGCGCGGCGCGGCACGCCGAGGAGGCGGGCGTCGGCGACCGGATCGACTGGCAGCGGCACGACCTCGGCGTGTCCTTCCCCGAGGGCGCGTTCGACCTCGTCTCGGCCCAATTCCTGCACACCCTGGGCGAGATGCCGCGCGAGGAGATCCTGCGGACAGCGGCGGCGGCCGTCGCGCCCGGCGGCGTCCTGCTCGTCGTCGGCCACTCGGGCTTCCCCGCCTGGGAGAAGAACCCGCACCCCGAGGTGCATCTGCCCTCGCCGCAGGAGGTGCTGGCCTGCCTCGAACTGCCGGACGGCGCGTGGGAGGTGCTGCTCTGCGCGGAGCACGAGCGGATCCAGAACGACCCCGACGGGCGCCCGACCACGCGTACCGACAACGCCGTGAAGGTCCGCAGGCTCCCCGTGTCCGGCTGACCCGGCGCACGACACGCCGGGCGGCACCCGGACCCGGCGCACGACACGCGCGACGCGGGCGGGGTCGCGGACCTCGCGCCTCCCGCCCGCCCGGCGTTCGGCGACACGGGGGGTCTTCACCCCCTGGTCGGCATGGTGTCGGCTATCAGTGGGAACCTGTGCGGCATGACGGAGATCGGACTGCCCCATGGCGTACGAGCGTGCCTCTTCGACCTGGACGGCGTGCTGACGCCGACCGCGCTGGTGCACGCGGCCGCGTGGAAGGAGACCTTCGACGACTTCCTGCGGGACAGGGACGGCGAGGGTTTCCGCCCCTTCGACGCGAAGGCGGACTACGACGCGTACGTGGACGGACGTCCGCGCGCCGACGGCGTGCGCACCTTCCTCCAGGCCCGCGGCATCGAACTGCCCGAGGGCGAGGACGGCGACCCACCGGACCGGCAGACCGTCAACGGCCTCGGCAACCGCAAGAACGACGTCGTGCTGGAGAAGATCCGCACCGAGGGCGTACGCCCCTACCCCGGCTCGGTGCGCTATCTGGAGGCGGTACGGGCGGCGGGCCTGCGCACGGCGGTGGTGTCGTCCAGCGCGAACTGCCGTGACGTGCTGGTCTCCGCGGGCATCGAGCACCTGCTGGACGTACGGGTGGACGGTGTTGTCGCCAAGGAGCGGCATCTGCCGGGCAAGCCGCACCCGGACACCTTCCTGGCCGCGGCCGAGGAGCTGGGCTTCGACGCCGCCCGCGCGGCGGTCTTCGAGGACGCGCTGGTCGGCATGGACGCGGGCCGCTCCGGGCACTTCGGCTTCGTCGTCGGCGTGGACCGGGTCGGACAGACCGACGCGCTGCGCGAGCACGGCGCCGACACCGTCGTGAAGGACCTCGCCGACCTGATCGGAGTGACCGCGTGATCACCGACCCCGCCTATGAGGTCGCCCCCTGGAGCCTGCGCGAGTCCGAACTGAATCTGGACGTGCTGCCGCAGAGCGAGTCCGTCTTCGCCGTCTCCAACGGGCACATCGGCTGGCGCGGCAACCTCGACGAGGGCGAGCCGAACGGCCTGCCCGGCTCATACCTCAACGGGCTGCACGAGACGCACCCGCTGCCGTACGCCGAAGCGGCCTACGGCGACCCGGAGTCCGGGCAGACCGTCATCAACGTCACCAACGGCAAGATCATCCGGCTGCTGGTGGACGACGAGCCGTTCGACCTGCGGTACGGCACGATCCGTTCGCACGAGCGTGAACTGGACCTGCGGGCCGGGGTGTTGCGCCGGGTGTGCGAGTGGGTCTCCCCCGCGGGCCGCGCGGTGCGGGTGCGTTCGACGCGCATGGTGTCCTTCACGCAGCGCGCGGTGGCCGCCGTCGCGTACGAGGTGGAGCCGCTGGACGGCAGCCTGCGGGTGGTCGTGCAATCGGAACTGGTGGCCAACGAGGAGGTGCCGCGCAGCGAGGGCGACCCGCGGCGGGCCGCCGCGCTGGAGAACCCGCTGGTGCCGGAGGAGAACTTCGCGTCCGGCACCCGGCTGCGGCTGGTGCACTCCACGGCCCGCAGCGGACTGCGGCTGGCCGCCGCCGCCGATCACCGCGTGGACGGCCCCGAGGCGACCACGAAGGTCTCCTCGGAGTCCGACGACGACGTCAGCAGGCTCACCATCACCTCCGTACTGGAGTCCGGGCAGCGGCTGCGGCTGGAGAAATTCGTCGCGTACGGCTGGTCGGCGACCCGGTCGCTGCCCGCGCTGCGCGACCAGGCGGACGCGGCGCTGGTCGGCGCCCGCGACACCGGGTGGGACGGCCTGCTGGAGCAGCAGCGCGCCTACCTGGACGACTTCTGGGACCGGGCGGACGTGGAGGTCGACGGCGACACCGAGATCCAGCAGGCGGTGCGCTTCGGGCTCTTCCACGTCCTGCAGGCCGGTGCGCGGGCCGAGGAACGGGCGATCCCCGCCAAGGGCTTGACCGGCTCCGGCTACGACGGTCACACCTTCTGGGACGCCGAGACGGCCGTGCTGCCGGTGCTGACCTTCACCGCGCCGCGCGCGACCTCGGAGGTGCTGCGCTGGCGCCACAACACGCTGCCTGCGGCTCAGGAGCGCGCCCATCAACTGGGCTTGGCCGGTGCCGCGTTCCCGTGGCGGACGATCAACGGCGCCGAGGCGTCGGGGTACTGGCCCGCGGGCACGGCGGCCTTCCACATCAACGCCGACATCGCCGACGCGGTGGTGCGCTATGTGACGACCACCGGCGACCGGGACTTCGAGGAGAACATCGGCCTCGAACTCCTCGCGGAAACCGCCAGGTTGTGGCGGTCCCTGGGTCATCACGACCACGCGGGGGCCTTCCACATCGACGGCGTGACCGGGCCCGACGAGTACAGCGCGATCAGCGACGACAACGCGTACACCAACCTGATGGCGCAGGCGAATCTCGTCGCGGCGGCGGACGCCGCCGAGCGCCATCCGCGGCGGGCCGCCGAGTTGGGCGTCACCGACGAGGAGACCGCGGCCTGGCGGGACGCCGCGGCGGCGATGTCCCTGCCGTACAACGAGGAGCTGGGGGTCCACGAGCAGTCCAAGGGCTTCACCCGCCACCAGGTGTGGAACTTCGCCGAGACCGATCCGGCGCACTATCCGCTGCTGCTCAACTACGCCTACTTCGACCTGTACCGCAAGCAGGTGGTCAAGCAGGCCGACCTGGTGCTGGCGATGTTCCTGCGCGGCGACGCCTTCGAACACGCCCAGAAGGTACGGAACTTCGCGTACTACGAGCCGCTGACCGTCCGCGACTCCTCGCTGTCGGCGTACTGCCAGTCGATCATCGCCGCCGAGGTCGGCCATCTCCAACTGGCCTACGACTACCTCGGCGAGTCGGCGCTGATCGACCTCGGCGACCTGGAGAACAACTCGCGTGACGGCCTGCACATCGCGGCGCTCGCCGGTACGTGGACGGCGCTGGTGTCGGGGCTCGGCGGGATGCGGCTCTTCGACGGCGACCCGATCCGCTTCGCGCCCCGGCTGCCCGACGCGCTCAGCCGGATCGCCTTCCGGCTGGCCTTCCGCGGGCGCCGGCTGCACGTCGAGGTCACCAGGAGCAAGGCCACGTACACCCTCGCGGAGGGCGAGCCGATCGAGGTCCTGCACTACGAGAAGTCCTTCATGCTGACCGCGGAGCACCCGGTCAGCCGCGACCTGCCGGAGATCGAGCACCGGCCGCAGCCCTCGCAGCCCCCGGGCCGGGCGCCGCGCCGCCGCAATCAGCGTCCGGCACACCGAGCCGCTGCTGGGCGATCCCGTACTCGGCATCGAGGCCGGGCTGTTCGGCGGCATGGCCAGGGTCAG
>NZ_JBEXNE010000041.1:0-49795 GCF_040610915.1 Streptomyces sp. NPDC003300
TGCCGCCCCCGCCCCGGTGCTCCGGGCGGGGCCGGACGCGCACTCCATCGCCGAGGCTCCTGGTCGGCGGGATGCGGCCTTCTTGGCGGGCTGCTGACGCTCACCGGCGGCGGCCGCGCCGCCGCGCCCACTGCCGCCACGGCGGCGGCGGGACGGGACCGCGCCGGGAGCCTTGGCCTTGGGCGCCGGGACCTCGGCGGCGGGCAGCGTGACCGGGGTGCCGGACGGCTGCCGGGCACCGGTGATCCTGACCAGATCCGCGTCGCCCGGACGGACCCGGGCGGTGTGCGGCCGGATACCGGCCTGCGTCATGAGCCGGGCGTTCTCGCGCCGCTGCTCGGGCAGCACCAGCGTGACGACCGTGCCGGACTCACCGGCCCGCGCCGTACGCCCGCCGCGGTGCAGATAGTCCTTGGCCTCGGTCGGCGGATCGACGTTCACGACCAGGTCGAGACCCTCGATGTGAATCCCGCGCGCCGCGACATTCGTGGCCACCAGCGCGTCGGCCGTCCCCGTACGGAACTGGTCGAGCGCCCGGTTCCGCTGCGGCTGCGACTTGCCGCCGTGCAGCGCCACCGCCCGCACCCCGAGGCCCAGCAGGTGCTTGGTGAGCCGGTCGGCGCCGCGCTTGGTGCCGACGAACATGATCACGCCGCCCTGCCGGGCGGCGATCTCCGCGGTCACCGCCCGCTTGGTCGCCTCGTCGACGTGCAGCACGTGGTGCTCCATCGTCGTCACCGTCGCGGACGACGGGTCCACCGAGTGCGTGACCGGATTCTTCAGGAACCGCTTGACCAGCTTGTCGACATTGCGGTCCAGCGTCGCCGAGAACAGCATCCGCTGCCCGCCCGGCTTGACCTGCTCCAGCAGCCGCGTGACCTGCGGCAGGAACCCCATGTCGGCCATCTGGTCGGCCTCGTCCAGTACCGTCACGCCGACCTGGTCCAGCGAGCAGGCGTGCCGCTCGATCAGGTCGAAGAGCCGGCCGGGGGTCGCGACCAGGATCTCGGCCCCGCCGCGCAGCGCGGCGATCTGCTTGGTGATGGAGGCGCCGCCGACCACCGCGGTGGTCCGCAGCCCGAGCACCTTCGCGTACGGCGCGAGCGCGTCGGTCACCTGGGTGGCCAGCTCGCGGGTGGGCACCAGCACCAGCGCCAGCGGACGCTTGGCGTCGGCGCGGCGGCCGAGCGCCTTGACGCGGGTCAGCATCGGCAGGCCGAAGGCCAGCGTCTTGCCCGAGCCGGTACGGCCGCGGCCGAGCACGTCACGGCCGGCGAGCGAGTCCGGCAGCGTCGCGGCCTGGATCGGGAACGGTTCTGTCACCCCGTCGGCGTCCAGGGCGGCGACCAGCGCCGGGTCGAGCGGAAGCTCGGAGAACAGCTTTACGGGGGACACGGGTGACAAAAGCGGGATTCCTTCCTCGGGCCGCCACGGCGGGAGCCATTGCGGCGGCTGCACGCGAGAGGCCCGCACCGTGCGGTGCGGGCCTCCCGTTACCGAGCGTCGCGGCCCGGTTACTCTGAATTAGAGCGGACGGATGTTCTCCGCCTGCGGGCCCTTCTGGCCCTGCGTGACGTCGAACTCGACCTTCTGGCCCTCAAGCAGCTCACGGAAGCCCTGGGACTGAATGTTCGAGTAGTGGGCGAACACGTCCGGGCCGCCACCCTCCTGCTCGATGAAGCCGAAGCCCTTTTCCGAGTTGAACCACTTCACGGTTCCGGTAGCCATAACAATCTCCCTATGGTGGGGCAGTTTCCAAACCCGCACTGTACGGATATGGGTCGCTGTAGATGATCACCCCACACCGGAGAAATCCGGCAAAACAAAAGTGCGCCCGGAATCGCAATCATCCAGGCGCACAAAAAGTTCTGGGTACCACAACTGCAACGCGACCAGCCTACCAGAGTCCTGCGGCCTCCGGTCGATCTTGTCCCGGCGAGTTCCTCCGCCCGGGTCCTGCGGCGGGTGGGGACCCGCCGCAGGACTCAGACACGAGCCGTACGGGCTAGCTGACGTTGACCGCCGCGTCGTCGATCAGGAACGACGTCGCGAGGGAGGCGTCCTCGGTGCCGGTGAACTTCAGGCTGACGGTCTGGCCCTTGTAGGAGGACAGGTCGACCGAGCGCTGGACGTAGCCGGTGCCCTTGTTGACGTTGGAGTAGGTGACCAGGGTCGTGCTGCCCGCCGTGAGGGTGAGCTTGTCGTACGCCGTGGTCGTGGAGGTCTCCTGGCTGCTGATGTAGAGCCAGTAGGTGAAGGTGGCGCTGGTGCACGAGGCGGGGATCGTGACCGACTGGGCGAGCGTGTCGGTGTGCGTGGTCCCGTAGCCGTTCAGCCACGCCTTGTACGAGCCGCCGTGGGACGCGGCGCCGGTGCTGTTGTCGATCACGCCCGACGTCGTCGTCCAGCCGGTGTTGCCGCTCTCGAAGCCCGGGTTGGTCAGGAGCTGCGCCGCGGTGCAGCCGCCGCCGCCCGCGCTGGTGACCGTCCAGGTGAAGGTGGCCGTACCGGTGGCGTTGGTGGAGTCCTTCGCCGTGACCGTCACGCTGGAGCTGCCGGTCGCGGTCGGGGTGCCCGAGATCAGGCCGCTGGAGGCGTTGATCGACAGACCGGCCGGCAGGCCCGTCGCGGTGTAGGTCAGCGCGCCGCCGTTGGTGGTGCTCGCCTGGATCTGGAGGCTGGCCGCCGTGTTCACCACGGTGGACTTGGCGCCCGGGTTGGTGACGGTGACGCCGCTGGGCGTGGTGACCCGGCTGCCGACGTTGATCGCCGCCCAGGTGTTGGCGACCGTGTTGTACGTGGCGCTGTTGGCGCCCCACAGGTCGGCCGCCGCGAGCAGCGACTGGGTGCGGGCCGACGCGTAGTTGGTGGTCGAGGTGAAGCGCTCGGTGAGCGCCTTGTACCAGAGCTTGAGGGCGTTGTCCCGGCCGATGCCGGGCACCGACAGACCGTCGGAGGTCGGGCTGTTGTAGCTCACACCGCCGATGACCTTGGCGCCGCTGCCCTCGGAGAGCAGGTAGAAGAAGTGGTTGGCCGGGCCCGACGAGTAGTGCACGTCGAGGCCGCCCAGGCTGGAGGACCAGTAGTCCTTCGAGCCGCCGTCCTTGCTCGGCTGGTCCATGTACCGCAACGGCGTGCCGTTGCCGTTGATGTTGATCTTCTCGCCGATGAGGTAGTCACCCGGGTCGGAGGTGTTGTTGGCGTAGAACTCCACGCCGGTGCCGAAGATGTCCGAGGTGGCCTCGTTCAGACCGCCGGACTCACCCGAGTAGTTCAGCCCCGCGGTGTTGGAGGTGACGCCGTGGCTCATCTCGTGGCCCGCGACGTCGAGCGCGGTCAGCGGGTGCGTGTTGCCGCTGCCGTCGCCGTACGTCATGCAGAAGCAGGAGTCGTCCCAGAAGGCGTTGACGTAGCTGTTGCCGTAGTGGGCGCGGGAGTACGCGGCCACACCGTCGCCGCGTATGCCGCTGCGGCCGAAGGTGTTCTTGTAGAAGTCCCAGGTCTCCTGGGCGCCGTAGGCCGCGTCCACACCGGCGGTCGTGGCGGTCGACGGGTTGCCGTCGCCCCACGTGTCGCTGGACTGCGAGAACAGCGTGCCGGTGCCGGAGGTGCCGTGGTTCAGGTTGTACGTCTTGTGGCCGCCGCGCCCGCCGTCGGTCAGCGTGTACGTCGATCCGGACTGCGTGGTGCCGATGGTGACCTGGCCGCTGTACTCACTGTTGCCGATGCCGGTCTCGATGCCCTGGTACTCGTACAGGCGGTTGCCGGTGCTCGCGTCGGTGATGACGTGGAGCTGGTTCGGCGTGCCGTCCTCCTGGAAGCCGCCGATGACGGACTCCCAGGCCAGTGCGGGCGTACCGGACGCGGCCCAGATGACCTTGTGCGGCGCGCCGACCGCGGCCGGGGAGGCCGCGCCGTCCGCCTTCGCGCGGGCGAGCGCCGTGGTCTTCGCCGAGTCCGCGCTCTTGACCGCGGTCGTGCTGGCCACCGCCACCGAGGCGTTGGTCGCCTTGTCGACACCGGTGGTCGCCCCTGCGGCGTCCTGGTGCACGATCAAGTCGCCGCCGAGGACCGGCAGGCCCTGGTACGTACGCTCGTAGCGGGTGTGGACGGTGCCGTCGGTGTCCTTGGTGACGGACTTGACGACCAGCTTCTCACCCGAGCTCAGGTGCAGCGAGGACGCGGTGGCCGCGCTCTTGGTCTGCGCCTGCGAGACGAGGGTGGCCTGCTGGGCCGGGGAGAGCGATGCGGGCAGCGCACCCGCTCGCGGCTGAACATGTGTACTGGCCTGGGCCGTTGCCTGCCCGGGTACGCCTGCTGAGGCCGTACCCGCGGGCAGTGCGACCGCCAGCATCGCTGCACCGGCAATCAGCACTCCTGCTGCTGTTGCCTTGCGGGGGGATCTGCGCACTCGTCACTCCTTCTGCGGCGACCGCGGATGGGCGGTCGGTGACAGTCCGGACAGGTGGGGTTGGTGATCTGTCCGGGTAGAGCTGTGGCACTGCTGTAGTGCTGTGGCGTTGCTGTGGAACGGGGCACAGAGTGGCATCCTTTACCGGTACATGTCAGTGGCGTGGGGCAAACTTGGCCGAAAACAGTCCGTTGTTCGGTGAGCGGTGTTCGCATAGCGGTCATTTGTCATCGCGGTGTTGCGCGGAGAAGAAGTTTTTCTGCGGGCGAATGGGGTCAAGAGGGGGCCAATCCGGCCCTCTGGATCAGGCGCAGTTGGTGTCCCGGCAATACGAACCGCCCTTCGCGCGTGGCGCGAAGGGCGGTTCGTTGGCGCGGGCCGGGCGGTGCGCCGACGCGGGGCGGGGCGGTGCGCCGATCCGGACGGGGTGATTCGCCGACACCAGCGGGGCGGTGCGCCGACGCGGGCGGGTGCCGCGTCGGCGTGGACGGCCTCGTCGTAGGGGCGCTGACGGTCAGACCAGGCTGTCCCGCCACGCCTGGTGGAGTCCGGCGAAGTGGCCGTCGTCCGCGATGAGTTCGTCCGGGGTGCCGTCCTCGACGATCCGGCCGTCGCGCATGACCAGGACCCGGTCGGCGATCTCCACGGTCGACAGCCGGTGCGCGATGATCACCGCCGTACGCCCGTTGAGCACGGTGTGCATCGCGTGCTGGACGGCCTTCTCGCCCGGCACGTCCAGCGAGGACGTCGCCTCGTCCAGGATCAGCACGCCGGGGTCGGCGAGCAACGCCCGCGCGAAGGCGACCAGTTGGCGCTGGCCCGCGGAGATACGGCCGCCGCGCTTGCGTACGTCCGTGTCGTAGCCGTCCGGCAGCGCCGCGATGAAGTCATGGGCGCCGATGGCCTTCGCGGCGGCCTCCACATCCTCGCGGGAGGCGTCCGGCCGGCCGATCGCGATGTTCTCCGCGACCGTCCCGGAGAACAGGAACGCCTCCTGCGTCACCATCACGACCCCGCGCCGCAGATCGGTCTGCGTGAGATCGCTCAACTCCACGCCGTCCAGCAGCACTCGGCCGCTGGTGGGGTCGTAGAACCTGGCCAGCAATTTGGCGAGCGTCGACTTGCCCGCGCCGGTCGCGCCCACCACGGCGACGGTCTGCCCCGCGGGCAGCCGCAGCGAGAACCGCGGCAGCACCTCGCCGCCCGTGCGGTACGCGAAGCGCACCTCGTCGAAGACGACCTCGCGGCCCGGCAGTTCGCCCGCCCGCTCCGGCAGCGGCACCGCGCGCTCGGGCGCGGGCTCCGGCACGGTCGGCCGCTGGGCCAGCAGCCCGGCGATCTTCTCCAGTGAAGCCGCCGCTGACTGATAGGAGTTGAGGAACATGCCGAGCCGGTCGATCGGGTCGTAGAGCCGCCGCAGATACAGCACGAAGGCCGCGAGCACACCGAGCGCCATCCCGCCGTCCGCCACCCGGTACGCGCCCCACATCACGATCGCGGCGATCGTGACGTTGGCGATCACGCGGGAGCCGACGACGTAACGCGCCATCTCCAGGATCGCGTCGCCGTTGGCCCGCTCATGGCGGTGGTTCAGTTCGAGGAACGCCTCGTCGTTCGGCTCCTCGCGGCGGAACGCCTTCACCGGGCGGATGCCGTTCATCGTCTCGGTGAACTTCACGATGACGGCCGCGATGGCCGTGGACCGCTTGCGGTAGGCGACCATCGAGCGCCGCTGGTACACGCGGATCGCCACGTACAGCGGGGCGTACGACACCAGGGCCGCCAGTCCCAGCTCCCAGTCGAGGAAGATCAGCAGCGCGGTGATGTAGACCGCCGACAGCACGACCTCGATCAGCTCGTCCAGGCCGTCGTTGAGCAGTTCGCGGATCGACTCGACGTCCGAGGTGGAGCGGGAGATCAGCCGGCCCGAGGTGTAGCGCTCGTGGAAGTCCAGGCTGAGGGTCTGGGCGTGCCGGAAGATCCGGCCGCGCAGGTCGACCAGCACGTCCTGGCTGACGCGGGCGGCGACCCGGATGAAGAAGCGCTGGAGCGTGCCGGAGGCGATGCCGCAGCCCATGTAGCCGCAGGCGACCGCGATCAGCGCGCCGTGCCGGCCGTCGCGCACCGCCGGGATGGCGTGGTCGATGGCGTACGCCACCAGGAGCGGGCCCGCCTGCACGGCCGCCTGCTGGACCAGCAGCAGGATCGCGGCCAGCCAGACGCGGGCGCGGTGCGGGCCGAGGAGCGAGCGCAGGAGGGTGAACTGGGCGTTCTTCGGGGCGGGCAGGACGTCTTTGGCGAAGGGGTCGTCGGGCGGGAGCGGCGCGGCGGTGGGCTCGTCGAAGTCGTACTCCTCGGTGGCGCCGGCTTCTGTCGCGCCCTGTTCTGTCGCGGAGGTCATCGGGCGTCGCTCCTCTCCCGCGCGGCGGAAGCCTCGTCGGCCTCCCCGGTCCGTTCTTCGGCGCCGTGCTGCTCCGGCAGGTCCGGGTGCCCCTCGGCGTCCGGCTCTTCGTCGGCGCCTGACTCTTCGTCGGCACCCGGCTCTTCGTCGGCGCCCGACATCAGGTGGCGGTAGACCGCGCTGTCCCGCAGCAGTTCGGCGTGCGTGCCGACGGCCGTGATCCGGCCGTCCTCCAGCAGCGCCACCCGGTCCGCGAGCATCACCGTGGACGGGCGGTGCGCGACGACCAGCGCGGTCGTGTCGGCCAGCACCTCGCGCAGCGCGGCCTCGACCAGCGCCTCGGTGTGCACGTCGAGCGCCGACAGCGGGTCGTCCAGGACCAGGAACTGCGGGCGGCCGACCACCGCGCGGGCCAGCGCGAGCCGTTGCCGCTGCCCGCCGGAAAGGCTCAGTCCCTGCTCGCCGACCTGCGTGTCCAGGCCCTGCGGCAGCCGCTCCACGAAGCCGCACTGCGCGACGGCCAGGGCTCGTACGATGTCCGCCTCGTCGGCGCCCTCAGGGCCCGCGCCCATCGCCACGTTCTCCCGTACGGTCGCGGAGAACAGCGTCGGCTCCTCGAAGGCGACGGCGAGCAGTTCGCGCAGCCGCTTGACCGGCAGGTCGGCGATGTCCGCGCCGTCCAGGGTGATCCGGCCGCCGGTCGCCTGGTGCAGCCGGGGGAGCAGCGCGGTCAGCGTCGTCTTGCCGCTGCCGGTGGCGCCGACCAGCGCCATCGTCTCGCCGGGGCCGATGTGCAGGTCGACGCCCTTGAGGAGGTCGGGGCCCGCGTCGGGGGCGTCGGGGTAACGGAAGCGGACGGCGTGCATGCGCAGGCCGTCGCTCGGCCGTCCGGCTCCGGTGCCGTCCGTGGCATTTGCGGCGCTTCCGTCCTTCTCGCTCCCGCTGGTGCTGCCGGTGCTGCCGGTGCTGCCGCTGCTGTCGGGTTCGGGGGTGTCCATCGCCTCGAAGTACCGGTCGGCGGCGGTGGCCGCCTCGTTGCTCATCGCGAGCAGGAAGCCGATCGACTCGACCGGCCAGCGCAGCGCGAGCGCGGTCGACAGGAACGCCACCAGGGTGCCCGCCGACAGCTTGCCGTCCGCGACCTGGAGCACACCGCACACCAGCGCGGCGCCGATCGCCACCTCGGGCAGCGTCATGATCACGGCCCAGATGTCCGAGAGCAGCCGCGCCTTGCGCATCTCAGTACGCCACAGCCCCCGGGTCTGCGCGCGGAAGGCCCGCGCCTGGCTGCGGTGCCGGCCGAACGCCTTGATGATCCGGATGCCCAGCACCGACTCCTCGACCAGCGTGGCCAGATCGCCCGCCTGGTCCTGAGCGCGGCGGGCGGCCAGCGCGTACCGCGTCTCGAAGACGGAACACATGATCATCAGCGGCACGGCGGGCGCCAGCAGCACCAGGCCGAGCAGCCAGGACTGCGCGAACAGGATCGCGAAGCCGATCAGCACGGTGACGGTGTTGACCACCAGGAAGACCAGCGGGAAGGCGAGGAACATCCGCAGGATCTGGAGGTCCATCGTCGCCCGCGAGAGCAACTGCCCCGACGCCCAGCGGTCGTGGAACTCCACCGGCAGCCGCTGGAGATGCCGGTACAGATCCGCCCGCATCGCCGCCTCGACCCCGGCCAGCGGCCGGGCCACCAGCCACCGCCTGATCCCGAACAGCAGCGCCTCCAGCAGCCCGAGCAGCAGGATCAGCCCGCCGCCGAGCCACACCCCGGCTGGATCGTGGTCCGAGACCGGCCCGTCCACCATCCACTTCAGCACCAGCGGAATCAGCAGCGCCACGCACGACGCGCCCGCGCCCACCACCGCGGACACCCCCAACCGCACCCGCACCGCCCGCACATAAGGCCAAAGGCGCAGCAGCGACCGAATCGCTGATCTCGAACGGACGGCGGGCGCGGGGTCAGTGGTCGTGGCAGACATCCCTCCCGACATTAGGCGCGACCACCGACACCGCTCACCCCGTTTTCCGCCGCGCCCACGCCCCTCCGATCTCTTCCCGCCACAGGCACGGGGCCGCCCCCGCGATCACCTGTCGCACACCATGCGAATCCTTGAAGAATTCATTACCTCCCCATGACCCGAGGCCCCCGGACCGGACGGCGAGGCCGCCCTCCGCGTGGTCCCCGCGCCGGGGGCGGGTGAGGTCGTTGGGACTCGGCGGCGGCACCGGCCCGCTGGCGACCGTCACGGTGGACGGCAAGTCGTACGGCATCACCGCTCCGTGGACGCTCCCGGCGCCGACCCCGGCCGGGGCCACGGCCACTTACGCCTCCGTGCTGCCCGACGTGGACCTCGTGATCTCCGCGGTCGCGGACGGATTCGCCGAGAACGTGGTCGTCAAGTCGCGCGCCGCCGCGCAGAATCCGCAGTTGGCGGCCCTCCGGTTTCCCGTCACGCTGAGCGGCCTGACGGTGAGAGCGTCGGCGTCGGGCGGCGCGGCACTGGTCGACGACACGGGACGCCCGGTGTTCACGACCGGAACGGCTCTGCAATGGGACAGCGCACCTCCTGTGCAGACGCCCGGGGTGACGCGGCAACGTCGCGTGGCGTCGCGTCCACGGGAACAGCCGTGGCAGACGCCACGAACGACCCCGCGCCGACATCCAAGACCGCGGTCATGGATGTCTCGATCGACGGGACGGCGATGACCCTGACTCCGGACCAGGGATTCCTGTCCGACAGCGGCACTGCCTACCCGGTGGTGCTCGACCCGCACGGGGTGGCAGACAAGAACATCCTCGAAGCCACCTTCAACGCCGAAGAAGTGTGGTCGGCCAACTGCACCCCCATGGAAATCCAACTGTGGCGGACGAGCTCGATCTCGTCATCGACGACCTGGAACAAACCGTCCACCTGGTACGTGCAAGTTGACGCCTTCGCCGCGGCCAAGGGCAGCTCATCCGGCTGCCCCGGCGGCAACCTGGAGTTCAACGCCACCAAGGCGACGTTGTCGGTCACCTTTGTCTCCGCCCCCACCGAGCCCACGGGTCTGAGGATGGCCGACCCGAATGTGGGCTGCGCCGACGAAGCACACCCGGCGATCATTCGCACCGCGACGCCGAGGCTGTCGGCGGCTCCGAAGTCGTCGGACGGATCGCAGGCGACGCTGCGACCCAACTTCGTCGTGCAGACCGCGGCCGGTGTCCTGGCCGCCAAGGGCACGCCGGTTCCATGTACTCGCCGTAGACGAAGTACTGCTACTTCACGATCGACACGACCCCGCCCCCGACGCCGACCATCGCCCCCACCGCCCCGAGGGGGATCTATCTCGGGTGCGCGACTCCGTTCGGTCGTGATGGGTTCAAGGGGGCGGGTACGGTGTTTGATTCAGACGTATTGAGACTCTACGATGAATAACGCATAAGGGTGGTTGGGGCCGATATGGACCTAGAGCTGCGACGGCATTCCTGGGGATCGCTCCAAGGGGTTTCTGATGATGCCGGCATGCTCGGGGATGCCCTCTGGGGCCTTTCCCGTGCTGGCAGTCGGGAAGCTGCGGTGGACGCTACGCGTCGGGTAGAGCGGGTCGTATTTGTGCAAGGACTTCTATGTGAAGCCTCAATCGCCTTGGCGTCTAGTCTCGTTCATTGCCTGTGGCGCTGCTCGGAATATTCTGAAGACCTAATTCTAGGGCTTCTCTCGGACATCTCGGCTGCCGTGGTGAGCGAGGAGGATCCCGGCGTGTACGGTCCGACATCCGAAGCGGAGTGCATGAAAGAGATCAGCCTAGGTTATCCGGCCTATGTTGAGATTCTTGAAACGAGTGCAACGCTTGATTCTCGTACGGCTTGCGTCGACCTGATTCTCATGTGTGGGCTATTTGATAGCGAGCTTAGATCTCGGTCCATATATTTCCTGGAGAGCGCTCAAGGGATGGACGGCCTGGAGGGGAATGCAGGCGTGATTTCTTCCTCGATTGAAGAACTGCGAAATGCTGGATGATTTTCTCGAAAGTATTCGGGATGCCTGGGATGGCAGCTCTTACGGAAACGTCCGCGGACGAGAGCTGAGGTGGACGGGGCTGATGCCGGTGCGAGGGCGAGCGAGGCGCATGTGTCAGCCACGACGGTCGGCACGCCCAGCGTCGTGGCTGACTTTCTGCGGCTGATGCCAGAACCCGACGGGTACGGCACGCACGTGAGGGTCCGTCCCCCGCCAGGGCTGACGGGTGGGGGGGCGAGCCTCGGTCGGCCGTGCCCGGCAGGGACGGGAGTTCGGTGGTGAGCGCGGTTCGGCGAAGTCCTCGCTCGTCGGTGAGGTTTCTTCGTCCAGGGCGCACTGCATGGTGTACCGGGCTGGCGCCGCGTCCGGTTGGCGGTCGGGTTGCATCGTCCAGGTCTTGTAGCGCAGGACCGAGCGAGGGGTCACCGTCCCTCACCTCCGGTTGGCCGCGAATACCTTCATGCCAGCGGTGATGCCCGTGCGAGGTGTGTGCGCTTGGGTCTACGGGGCCGGACCTCTTCGTGCTGGGAGGCGACACGCCACTTCGCTGTCCGTTGCTCTGAATCTTGGGAATCCTTGGGGATTTTATTACTCCACCATGACCTGACGGCCGCCAAGATCACCCCCTGGACAACTCATGTCCACTTGAACAACATCTGGGGTGGGGACGCGGGATGGGGAAGAACGTGCGGCGGGCTGCGGGGACGCGGACTACGGCGGATGTGCTGTTGCGGTGGGCTTGGGTGCGGCGGCGGTCGGCTGAGGGGGATCGGGCCGATCTCGATGCCGGGATGACGCTGAAGGTCGCCGGGTTCACGAAGACGATCGGCGCGGGCGGGGCGAATACGGGCCGGTCGCGGCAGGGTTGGGTGTTGCTCACCGCGAGCGGACCGCTCGTGTGGGAGGACCGGCGAAGTCGGCAACAGGTGGAGCTCGCAGGGCCGGTGAAGCTTGTGGGGGAGGGGGAACGCGTGCCGGGGGCGTTCAAGTTTCGGCGGTTCAAGTTGACGACCGGAGACGGGTCGTACGACCTGGCCGTGCCCACCGATGACGTGGAGACGGTGCGGTACGCGTTGGGGGCGGCGGTGTGACGCAGGTGCGGGTGCCTCCGTCGGCCGGCGGTGCGGCACGAGAGCGGGACCCGCTGAACGGGGTGCGGCCGACCGGGTCGGAAACCGCGTACGTCCAGGCGGGCGTCGAGGGGACGCTGCCCGTGGTCGGCGGCGCGGTGGTCGTCGAACTCGCCCCAGCAGGGCGGCGGTTCCTCGCCGCGCTGATCGACCTCGTTGTGGCCGGGGCGAGCCTGGCGGTACCGCTGATGGGCGGCACCGCGTTGCAGAACGCGGTCGCGCCGGACGGTGGCGGCTACTGGGACCTGCTCGGGCTGTGGCTCGGCGGCTTCGTCTGGCTCACGCTGTACGGCACCGTCTTCGTCGCGCTGTGGGGTGGCACGCCGGGCCTGCTCGTCACCGGCCTGCGGGTCGCCCGCGTCTGGCGCGGTCACGAGCGGGCGACGTGGCAGGAGGCTTTCAAGCGGGCCCGGTTCGTGGCGGCCGTGTGCTGGCTGATCCCGGTGATCAATGTGATCACCGTCCTTGTCCGCCTCGCTCACCTCGTCCAGGACCGGCCGTACCACCAGAGCACCTTTGACACCGCCGCGAGCACCGTGGTCGTGCGCCGGTGAGGTAGGACGCTTCCGTGAGGAACGGGTGCGCTCGGCGACGTTGGGCGCGGGAACTGCGCGGGCGCCCCCTCCTGCGTCAGTGCGGCGCGCCTTCCCCGCCCGCCCGGGGGAATGGGGGCAGGGGCGGCCGGATTGCCCCGTTGGGGCGGGTGGTGAGGGGCCGGTCGTGATCCGCCGGACAGGCCCTAAGGCGTGGGGACTCGGCGGAGGTTGCGGATGGCGGGGACGGAGAGGAGGAGGGTGCAGACGATGAGGGTGACCACGGCGCCGGTCTGGAGGACGTGGCGGGCGCCGAAGGCGGCGGAGGCGGGGCCGGCGAGGGACTGGCCGACCGGCATCATGGCGATGGAGCCGGCGACCTCGTAGGCGTGGATGCGGTTGAGGATCTCGCCGGGGACCTGGGTCTGGACGCTGGTGGCCCAGTTGACGCCCCAGTAGGCCCAGCAGATGCCGGAGCCGAAGACGCAGGCGGCGATCGCGGGGACCGGGAGGTCGAAGCCGACCGAGGCGGGCATCAGGGCGGTGCCGAAGAGGGCGATGGAGCCCGCGCGCAAGGGGCGGTCCGCGCGTACGCGCATGGCGATCAGCGCGCCGACCGCGGTGCCGCCGCCGAGGGCGGAGTTGACGAGGCCGTAGGCGCCCGCGCCGTGCTCGGGGATGATCTGACCGGCGGCGAGCGGTATGTAGGGGCCGAAGACAAAGATCATGTAGCCCATCCAGATCACGATCACCCCCCACATCCAGGTGCGCGCGCGGAACTCCCGCCAGCCCTCCGCGAGATCGGCCTTGAACGTGCCAGTGCCCGAGCCGGTGCCCGACCCCGATCCCGTCCCGGCACCCGTCTTCGCCGGAAGCGGGCGCAGCCGCAGCGCGATCAGGCACAGCGCGCTGACCAGATACGTGGACGCGTGGACGGCGAAGACGACGCCCGGTGAGGTGAAGCCGATCAGGACACCGGCGACCGCGGGCCCGGCCAGCCCCGCGACGGACTCGGCGGTACGGGTCACACCGTTGGCGCCCTGCACATCGGTGGCGACCCGGACGACCGTACTGGCCACGCCCGGCTGGAACATGGCCGCCGCCGTGCCGTTGACGACGGCGATCAGCGCCATCTCCCACAGCGTGATGTGGTGGGTGAGGAAGAGCACCGCCGCGGTGGACTGCGTGCCGACGCGTACGAGATCGGCGCCGATCATCAGCCGCCGCGCGTTGAAGCGGTCCGCGAAGACCCCGCCGAAGATGACGAATCCGGCGAAGCACGCGGTGGAAGCGGCCATCACCAGGCCGATGTCACCGGCCGAGTAGCCGTACTGGATCAGGCCCGCGGACAGCGCGACCGGCAGCATCGTGTCGCCGAGCATGGCGACGGAGCGGGCCGTGAAGTAGAACCGGAAATTCGCCGACCACAGCCGCTCCTTGCCGGGAAGCGGGGACGTGCGCGGGAGGTCTACCGGGGACGTGCGCGGGAGGTCCACCGCGGCGTCGGACAACGGCATGAGATTCGGCTGCGAAAGCGGCTCGGCGGCATCGGCCCCGGCGCGGTCGGGGCTGGGCGCGGAAGAGGTCACCAGGACATAGTGGACTGGACCATTCGGTGTCGTCCACACCGGTCCACACCGGTCCACGCCATCCCCCGCGCCGGTTCACGCACCAGTCAACGCACCGGTCCACGCCATCCCCCGCACCGGTCAACCCACCGGCCCCCGCCACCCCCCGCCGCCCGCCCGCTCCGGTGACCGAACTCACCCGCTGAGCAGCTCTTCCCGCCCCTCACCGCCGCCGCACGCCCGGTACAGCCGTACGGACCTCTCCGCCACCGCCACCTCGGAACCAGCCGCCGCACGCGCCCCCTCCGGCGCCGCCGTCTGCTCCTCCAGGGCGGTGTCGACGAGCAGTTCGTACGCCGCCGCCCACGGCGACCCCGGCAGCGTGAAAGCGGCGGGCCGCGACCCCGCGTGCGCGATCAGCAGGAAGCTGTCGTCCACGACCGCCTCCCCCCGCGCGTTCCGCTGCGGAATCTCCTGCCCCGACAGGAACATCCCCAGCGTCGAGCCCGGCGCGAACCAGTCCTCGTCCGTCATCTCCTCGCCGCGCGGCCCGAACCAGGCCAGATCGCGCAACCCCTCCGGCGCCTGCGCGAGCCCGGAGAAGAAGCCGCCGCGCCGCAGCACCGGATGGGCCCGGCGCAGGGCGATCAGCCGCGCCGCGAGATCGGACAGCGACCGCCAGGCCGGATCGTCCGCCAGCGACCAGTCGATCCAGCTCACCTCGTTGTCCTGGCAGTACGCGTTGTTGTTGCCGCCCTGCGTCCGCCCCATCTCGTCGCCCGCGACCAGCATCGGCACCCCGGTGGACAGCAGCAGTGTGGAGAGCAGGTTGCGGATCTGGCGGCGGCGCAGCGCGCTGATGCCGGGATCGTCGGTCGGCCCCTCGGCGCCGCAGTTCCACGACCGGTTGCCGTCGGTGCCGTCCCGCCCGTCCTCGCCGTTGGCCTCGTTGTGCTTGCGCTCGTAGCTCACCAGGTCGCGCAGGGTGAAACCGTCGTGCGCGGTGACGAAGTTGACCGAGGCGTACGGCCGCCGCCCGCCCCAGTCGTACAGGTCGCTCGACCCGGACAGCCGGTACGCCAGATCGCGTACGTCCCCGGCCGCGCCCCGCCAGAAGTCCCGTACGGTGTCGCGGAACCGGTCGTTCCACTCCGTCCACAGCGGCGGGAAGGCGCCCACCTGGTAGCCGCCGGAGCCCACGTCCCACGGCTCGGCGATCAGTTTGACCCGGCGCAGCACCGGGTCCTGGGCGATCACCGTGAGGAAGGGGGAGAGCATGTCCACGTCGTGCGTCGAGCGGGCCAGCGCCGCCGCCAGGTCGAACCGGAAGCCGTCCACGCCCATTTCGGTCACCCAGTAGCGCAGGCTGTCGGTGATCAGCCGCAGCACGTGCGGCTGGACGACGCTGAGGGTGTTGCCGCAGCCGGTGTAGTCGGCGTAGCGCCGCGCGTCCTGCTGGAGCCGGTAGTAACCGCGGTTGTCGATACCGCGCAGCGACAGCGTGGGGCCGCCCTCGCCGCCCTCGGCGGTGTGGTTGTAGACCACGTCGAGGATCACCTCGATGCCCGCCGCGTGCAGCGCCCGCACCATCCGCTTGAACTCGCCGACCTGTTCGCCGCGCGTGCCGCTCGCGCTGTACGCGGCGTGCGGCGCGAAGTAGCCGATCGAGTTGTAACCCCAGTAGTTGCGCAGCCCCTTGCGCTCCAGGTGCTCCTCGTGCGCGAAGTGGTGCACCGGCAGCAGCTCGACGGCGGTCACCCCGAGCCGGGTCAGATGGGCGATGGCCGCCGGGTGCGCGAGACCGGCGTACGTACCGCGCAGCTCCGGCGGAATGTCCGGGTGCGCCCGGGTGAAACCGCGCACGTGCAACTCGTAGATCACCGAGTCCGACCAGGGCGTCTTCGGCCGGTGGTCGTCCTCCCAGTCGTCGTCATCGTCGACCACGACGCCCTTGGGGACGTACGGCGCCGAGTCGCGGTTGTCGCGCACGGTGTCGGCGACCTGCCGCTCGGGCCAGTCGCGCACGTGCCCGTACACCTCGGGGACCAGCGTGAAGTCGCCGTCCACCGCCCGCGCGTACGGGTCGAGCAGCAGCTTCGCCGGATTCCAGCGGGCGCCGGTCCACGGGTCCCAGCGACCGCCGACCCGGTAGCCGTACCGCTGGCCCGGCAGCGCGTCCGGTACGAAGCCGTGCCATATCTCATGGGTCAGCTCGGTCAGCGGCGCCCGCGTCTCGGTGCCGTCCGCGTCGAACAGGCACACCTCGACGGACTCCGCCCCGCCCGCCCACAGCGCGAAGTTGGTGCCCGCGCGCCCGCCGGGACCGGCGTGGAAACGCGCGCCGAGCGGCTGCGCCGAGCCGGGCCACACGGTCGCGAGCCGCGGCGCCACCCGCCGGTCCGACGCACCGGACGGCAGCGATACGGAAGCCACCGGCGGATTCCGCGGTACGGCCGGGGCGAGTGCGACAGACGGGTCCCGCGGTACGGCCGGGCCCGGCACCGGCGACGGCGGCGGTACGGTCGCCACCCCCGGATCGCCTGCGGGCAGCGGAAGACCCTCCGGGCGTCCCACGACGCCGTGTTCGCGTGTCTCTGACACGTGTATGCCTCCCGCGGCTCCGAAGGACCGAGCTGTGACCAGGTGCGCTGTGCCGGCAGGGCGGGCCGGGTCCGTACCGTACGCCGGGTGTCCCTCCCCGCGTCGACGGCCGTTTCCCCGCACCCGCTGCTCCATTCATTCCCACCGGGGGGTACGGAGTCACACGGTTGATCGGTGCACGTGCCGGCGGACAGCGCGTTTCCCCGGCGGCGGTCGTCTCGTTGACGGTGCGTGAAGACAGCGGTGAGGCGCGTGCTGCGCGCGGGTGCGGGAGTGGTACTGGGTGCGACGCTGATCGCGGGCTGCGGGGGACCGGGCGGGTCCGGCGGGTCCGGCGGGACGGGCGGGGGTGACGACCGGGCGCCGAGCGCCACGTCGACCGACACCTCGACCGCCGTACCGGACGTCTCGCAGGCGGCCATCACCGTATCGCCCGGCGACGGCGCGAAGGACGTACCCGCCAGCGGGACGCTGCGCGTCACCGTCGGCCAGGGCAAGCTCACCGGGGTCACCGCCAAGAGCGCGGACGGCACCGCCGTGCCCGGCACCCTCGCCGCCGACGGCAGCGGCTGGCAGCCCACCGGACGCCTCGCGCTGGCCACCCGCTACACCGTCGACGCCTACGCGGTCGACGAGCAGGGCCGCCCGGCCGCCAAGCACGCCGACTTCACCACCCTCGTGCCGCAGCACACCTTCATCGGCTTCTTCACCCCGGAGAACGGCTCGACCGTCGGCGTCGGCATGATCGTCTCGCTGAGGTTCAACCGCCCGGTTACCGACCGCGCCGCCGTCGAACGCGCCATCACGGTCACGTCCGTACCCGCCGTCACCGTCACCGGCCACTGGTTCGGCGGCCAGCGGCTCGACCTGCGCCCCGCCGACTACTGGAAGGCCGGCACCCGCGTCACCCTCCACCTGCGGCTGCGCGACGTCCAGGGCGCGCCCGGCGTCTACGGCACCCAGTCCAAGGACGTGCGGTTCACCATCGGCCGCGACCAGCGCAGCACCGTCGACGCGGTGGCGCACACTCTGGTCGTCCGGCGCGGCGGCGCGGTCGTGCGCACCCTCCCCGCCTCGACCGGCGCGCCCCAGCACACCACGTACGACGGCGTGATGGTCATCGCCGAGAAGCACGCCGTCACGCGCATGAACGGCCAGACGGTCGGCTTCGGCGGCGAATACGACATCCCGGACGTCCCGCACGCGATGCGGCTGACCAACTCCGGCACCTTCGTGCACGGCAACTACTGGTCTCCAGCCGGGGTCTTCGGCACCACCAACGTCAGCCACGGCTGCATCGGGCTGCGCGACGTCAAGGGCGGCAGCGCCACCAGCCCGGCGGGCTGGTTCTTCGACCACTCCCTGGTCGGCGACCCGATCCGCGTGACCAACTCCCATGACCGCACGGTCGCCGCCGACAACGGGATGGGCGGCTGGAATCTCAGCTGGGCCCAGTGGCAGGCGGGTTCCGCCCTGTAGCGGCGGCCCCGCCCGTCCCGCGCGCGGGCTCGCCAGTCCGCCGCCCCCGTCCCGCATGCGCGGGCTCCCCAGTCCGCCGCCCCGTCCGCGCACGCGGGCTCCCCGTCCGCCGCACCCCCACTACACCCCCGACCGGCCCCGGTCCACAGCCATCTGGGACGGAACGGTGACAATCTCGTGAGCACTCGCGCTTGTTCCGTGTGATTGTCTTGCGCTGACCAGGGGAGTTCAGGTGTTCCGGGCGGTAGGGGAGAGCAAGAGTTGAAGCCGATATTGGCTGCGCCGGGTATCAGGAGAAACGTTCTGGTGCTGGCGCTCGGAGCGTTGCTGCTGATGGTCACCGCGTGCGGTGGCGGCGGTGGCGGCGGCAAGTCCGGCAGTGGGAACGGCTCCACGTCGGCCTCGAACGGCAAGGCGAACGCGTCGGACACGGTCGCCTCGACCGCCGTCGTGACGATCCTGCCGAAGGACGGCTCGACCGAGGTGTCGACCACGGGGACGCTGAAGGTCACGGCGCAGGGCGGCAAGCTCTCGTCGGTCGTCGTGAAGGACGACAAGGGCACGGAGGTGGAGGGCGCGATCTCCGCCGACGGCGCCGGATGGGTGCCGGCCGGGCACCTGGACACGTCCACGCAGTACTCGGTGGACGCGGTCGCCAAGGATGACGCGGGACGTGAGTCCGACAAGCACTCCAGCTTCACCACGGTCACCCCGAAGAACACCTTCGTCGGTTACTACACGCCGGAGGACGGTTCGACCGTCGGCGTCGGCATGGAGGTCTTCCTCAACTTCAACCGGCCGATCACGAACAAGAAGGCCGTCGAGGAAGGCGTCAAGGTCACCGCGAGCCCGTCGGTCCCGGTCGCCGCGCACTGGTACGGCGACCAGCAGCTCTACATCCGCCCGCAGGAGTACTGGGCGGCCGGTACGAAGGTCACGCTGAGCCTCAACCTCAACGGTGTCGAGGGCGCCCCCGGCGTCTACGGCAAGCAGCACAAGGACGTCCACTTCACCGTCGGCCGCCGCCAGGTGAGCATCGTGGACGCGGCCAAGCACACCATGACCGTCTACCGCGACAACAAGGTGCTGCGCACCATCCCGATCTCCTCGGGCGCGCCGGACCACACCACGTACAACGGCAAGATGGTCATCTCCGAGAAGTACGTGACCACCCGGATGAACGGCGACACGGTCGGCTTCGGCGGTGAGTACGACATCAAGGACGTGCCGCACGCCATGCGGCTGACCACCTCGGGCACCTTCATCCACGGCAACTACTGGGCCGCGACCTCGGTCTTCGGCAACAGCAACACCAGCCACGGCTGCGTGGGTCTGCACGACGTGCGCGGCGCGGGTGACGCGAGCACCCCCGCGGCATGGTTCTACAACCAGTCGATCATCGGTGACGTGGTGCAGGTGCAGAACTCCAAGGACAAGACGGTCCAGTGGTACAACGGCCTCAACGGCTGGAACCTCCCCTGGAGCGAGTGGACGTCCTGACCGGGTTCCGCATCAGGTTCCGCATCGGGCTCCGCCCGTGTGAGGCACCGCACGTGAGCCGCGACGGCCCGCCCCTGACCTGGGGCGGGCCGTCCGTCGTACGCTCGCCCGTATGACTGTGACCTTTGAAGTCGACGAAGGCGTCGGCACCGTCCGGCTCGACCGGCCGCCCATGAACGCCCTGGACTCCGGCACGCAGGACCGGCTCAAGGAGGTCGCCGAGGAGGCGGCGCGGCGTCCCGAGGTACGGGCCGTGGTGGTGTGGGGCGGGGAGAAGGTGTTCGCGGCGGGCGCGGACATCAAGGAGATGCAGGCCATGTCGTACGAGGACATGGTCGACCGCTCGCGGGCGCTCCAGGAGTCCTTCACGGCGGTGGCGCGGATTCCGAAGCCGGTGGTGGCGGCCGTGACCGGTTACGCGCTCGGCGGCGGCTGCGAGCTGGCACTGTGTGCCGACTACCGGATCGCGGGCGAGAACGCGAAGCTCGGACAGCCGGAGATCCTGCTCGGTCTGATCCCGGGCGCGGGCGGCACCCAGCGGCTGTCCCGGCTGGTCGGTCCCTCGCGCGCCAAGGACCTGATCTTCACCGGCCGGATGGTGACGGCGCAGGAGGCGCTGTCGCTGGGGCTGGTGGACGAGGTCGTCCCGGCCGACGAGGTGTACGCGCGGGCGCGGGCCTGGGCGGAGCGGCTGGCGCGCGGTCCCGCGTACGCGCTGCGGGCCGCGAAGGAGGCCGTCGACGCGGGTCTCGAAACGGATCTGGAGACCGGGCTGACGATCGAACGCACCTTGTTCGCGGGGCTGTTCGCGACGGCGGACCGCGAGACGGGGATGCGCAGCTTCGTCGAGGACGGACCGGGGAAGGCCACCTTCCGCTGAGCCCGCGGATGCTGACGCGTGGTCAGCCGGGGACGGCGATCCGACGCACATGCGGCTGAGCGTCGAACGGATGCTCGGCTGACAGCGCGTCAGAGGTGACGCAGGGTGCGCGGCTCACCTTAAGGCAACCTTATGCCAGCCTTAAGGAATGGGAGGCCGCCACCATCCGCTGTGATGGTTGCATACGTCAACTCCACTGATCAGCAGGGCCGTTGAGGGGTGTTCTGTGCCCAGGGCATATGCCTAGTCACAGGTGTGGGGCGGCGTACTCCGTCGGACGAATTCCCCCGGTTACCCCTCGGAGCGCTGCAATTGCAGCCATCATGAAGTCATGGCGGGCCGGGGAGCATCTGAGCAGCCGCAGCGGGTGGACACCGCCGCGGGTGCGGTTCCCGTTCTCACCGACGACACGGCGGCCAAGGCCCTCGATCTGTACGGCGACCCGTCCGTCCAGGAGGTCCATCTGACCTCCCGTCCCGAATCCGCCTCCACCGCCCGGCGCCTGGCGCTCTCCGTGGTACGGGTCTGGGGCCTCCCGCAGTTCGCCGACACCGTGGAACTGCTCGTCTCCGAACTCGTGGGCAACGCCGTACGGCACACCGGGGCGCGGACGTTCGGGCTGCGGATGCACTGGCGCCGGGGCTGGGTCAGGGTCGAGGTGCGGGACCCCTCGCGGGCGCTGCCCTGCCTGCTGCCGGTCCGCGGCCTGGACGCCAGCGGCCGGGGCCTGTTCCTGGTGGACAAGCTCTCCGACCGCTGGGGTGTCGACCTCCAGCCGCGCGGCAAGACGACGTGGTTCGAACTGCGGGTCCCGGAGCGGTAGTTCGCGCCCGGCGCGGGAGTCGGGGCCGTCGTGCGGGGGCGTCGGGGCCGTACCGCCGTGACCGGCCCGGATATTGTGAAGAGGCCCTTCGCGTCGTGGTAACGACTGCGCAAGGGCCTCTTCGAACCGCCGCGAAGCAAGGGGGGTGTGGTTCGCGGCGTCTGTGGAACGGCCGAGCGCGGGTCGGTGCGGGCCGTTGAGAAGACTCTGGCACGCAGTGCCAGGCATGGTCAAACGCGTATATGGCTCACATCTGGACAAAAGAGGCATTGTGCCGCGCAAAGCAAGGGTGATGTGCGCCACCCGCCTTGTAAACCATGGATAAGTACGTTCATCTTCTTCTAATGATCGGAACCCTCGGGGATGTGGGGGGTACGCCCCTGAGGAGGGGTGGGGGTAGCCCCCACACGCAATGGGGGACACACCTGATGGGCCCGCGCGCGGCCGTGCGGAAGAGTCGGTGACACGACGACGGGCGCCCTCAGCGGCCGTCACCGACACAGGAGTTGACCATGGCCGCCAGCACGGCGATCACCGGCCCGGCGGCCATCGCGTCCCCGTCCTCGCGCACCGCGGCCCTCGCCTCCTTCGTGCGGTTCGTGCTGTGCGGCGGCGGAGTCACCGTCCTCGCCGGCGGCGTCCTCCTGCTGATCGGCGACAGCGTCCCCCTCGCCCTGTCCAACGCCGTCGTCACCATCGGCTCCACGGTCCTGGCCACCGAACTCCACGGCCGCTTCACCTTCGGCCGGGGCGGCGCCACCTGGTCCGACCACTGCGCCTGCGCGCTCACCGTCCTGCTGTCGTACCTCTTCACCACCGGGGCGCTGCTCGCCTACGCCTCCGCGTATCCGTCCGGCGACGCCCTCACCCGGCAGGGCGTCTACATCGCGGCCTCCGCCCTCGCCGGCCTCGGCCGCTTCCTGCTCCTGCGGCTCGTCGTCTTCCGGCCGGCCCGCGGCGGTGTCCGGCTCGGCCGCGCGGCGGTCGCCGTCGCGGCCTGACGCCCGACCGGTGACGGCTGCCCGCGGTCTACGCGGTGGCCGCCGCCGTACGGGCGAGGGCGGCGGCCTCGCCGCGGGAGGCGACGCCGAGCTTGGCGAGGATGTTGGCGACGTGGAATTTCACGGTGGACTCGCTGATGTGGAGGGCGAGGGCGATCTCGCGGTTGCGGCGCCCGAGGGCGAGCTCTTCGAGGACCTGCCGTTCCCTCGGATGGAGGGCGTCCAGCGGCCCGGCCGCAGCGGGGGCCGCCGGGAGGTCGGGGGACAGCGGCAGGGTGACGGTGAGGGTGGAGCCCCAGCCGGGCAGGGCGTCGAGGACGAGCCGCCCGCCGAGCGCCGTGAGCCGGTCGGTGAAGCGGTGGACGGCGAGCGCCTCCGGGGCGAGCAGGCCGGGCCCGTCGTCGCGTACCAGCACGCGGAGCGTGTCCTCGTCGAGCTGCCAGCTCACATGGAGCCGCCCCAGGTCGCCCTGCTCCAGCATGGCCAGGACGGCCCCGCGTACCGCCGCCCGCGCGCCGTGGGCCACGTCGGCGGCCAGCGTACGGCGGGAGGCGGGAGGGCGCAGGTCCAGCTCGACGGGGCTGTAGCGCAGCAGCGGGCGCAGCTCGGCGGTGAGGCGGCCGAAGGCGGCGTCCGCGGGCTCCTCGCTCAGCTCCCGGTCCAGGTCGGCGCCCGCGCGCAGGTCGATCAGGGCCGCGACGGCCAGGTCCACGGCGCCGCGCCGCGCGGCGGTGTCGTCCAGCGACGCGGCGCGCAGCGTACCGAGGATCGCCGACAGCACCGAGGAGTGCGCGTCGGTCAGCTCCGCGATGGCCCGCGCCCTGGCCGCGGCGGCGGCCCGCGAACTGGCCGCCTGCGTCGGTCCTGCCTCCGCCATCCGGCGCTCCTGGTTGACGGTGACCAGGTCCCACAGGCCCTGCGCCACCGCCGTGACGTCGGCGTCCAGCGGCTCGGCCGAGGAGCGTACGGCGACCAGCAGCGGGCCCGCGCCCGCGCCCGTGTCGGCGGCCTCGGTGGGCTCGGCGAACTCACGCGTGGAAGCGACGGCGAGCACCGGGTGCGGCGCCCCGGCCAGCACCGCCTCGCCCTGCCAGGGCGCGCCCGCCGTCACCCGCCCGGCCAGGCGCGTCAGTTCGGCGCCGGTGATCCGGCCGGTCAGCTCCTCATCGCCGAAGGCCGCCGTCGGAGTGAACGTGCAGACGGCGCTCCGCCGGGCGACCGCCCGGTGGGGCACCAGGTCGGTCAGCACCTCCGACAGCCGCCGCATGGTGTCGGGCAGCGGTGCGCGGGTGACGACCAGGGCCCGCGCGAGGGCGTCCTGCGGGCGGATTCCGTCATGGCTCGGCATGCCTCCCGAGCGTACGGCGGCGATGATGGGCGCGGACTGTCCTTTCGGCCGGGCGGAACCGTCCGAACGGCGGGCCGGGTCGGCGGCGGCCCGCGGCGATGCTGGGAAGTGCCCTGAAGGACCCCGGGGAGTGCCGGGGACACCCGGGGAGTTCCCCGGGACACCCGGGGAATGCCCGGGGACGCCCGGGGAACGCCTAGGAGGTGCCGGCGGAACGCCCGGGGAACGCCGCCGTCGCACCAGGGCGCCGCGTCTCCTCGGGCGCCCGCCAAGGCAATTGCTTCAGGTTTCCGAATGTTCTCGAATATTTCCGAGCCCTCCGAAGGATTGTGAACCCATGACGAAGTCCATCGCCTTCACCGAATACGGCTCCGCGGACGTGCTGCGGGCCGTGGACACCGACGTGCCGGAGCCGGGCCCCGGCCAGGTGCGGATCACGGTGCGCACGGCGGGCGTGAACCCGCTCGACAGCAAGATCCGCGCCGGTTACATGGAGCAGGTCTTCCCCGTGGACTTCCCGCATGTGCCGGGCCTTGAGGCGGCGGGTGTCGTCGAGGCGCTGGGCGAGGGCGTCGAGGGCCTGGCGGTCGGCGACGACGTCTTCGGCCAGACCGCCACCGGCGCCTACGCCGAGCGGGCGCTCGCCGAGGTCGCGAAGGTCGCCCTCAAGCCCGGCACGCTGAGCTGGGAGCAGGCGGCGGCGCTGCCGGTCGCGGCGGAGACCGCGTACCGCGCGCTGGACATGCTCAAGGTGCGGCCCGGCGAGACGCTGCTGATCCATGGCGCGGCGGGCGGCGTCGGCACCGTCGCCGTACAGTTCGCGGTCGCGCGCGGCGTCAAGGTCGTCGGCACGGCGAGCGAGGCCAACCACGAGCACCTGCGGGCGCTCGGCGCGGTCCCGGTCGCCTACGGGGACGGGCTGGTGGAACGGGTGCGGGTCGCCGCACCCGAGGGGATCGACGCTGCGCTCGACGCGGCCGGGCGGGGCGACGCGCTCCAGGCGTCGGTCGAGCTGACCGGCGGCACCGAGCGGGTGCTGTCCATCGCGGACGCGCCGGGCGCGGGCAAGCTCGGCGTCCGCTTCACCTCGGGCGCCGAGGGGTACTACGGCGAGCCCGCCTTCGCGGAGGCGCTGGCGCTGTTCGCCGCGGACAAGCTGACCATCGCCGTCCACGAGGTGTTCCCGCTGGAGGCGGCGGCCGACGCGCAGCGCGCGAGCGAGGCCGGGCACCTGACCGGCAAGATCGTGCTCAAGGTGTCCGAGGGCGTCTGACACCCGGACCCGGGGACGCGGCGTGACGGCGGGCGGTACGGGCGGGCTCCGTACCGCCCGCGGCCGTGCCGCCCGCCGCCGTGTGGCCCGCGATCCCTGTGAGGTCCCCGGCCTTTGTGGGGTCCCCGGCCCTCGTGGGGTCCCCGGCCCCTGTGGGTCCCCAGCCCCTGTGAGGTGTCCGGCCCCTGTGAGGTGTCCGGCCCTTGTGAGGTCCCCGATTCCTGTTAAGTTAGGGCACCCTAACCTTAATGATCAGAGGGAGTCAGGGTGAGCAGCGAGGTCTTCAGGGACGCCTGGGGCATCCCCCACCTCCGCGCGGACAGCGCCCGCGAACTCGCCTTCGCTCAAGGCCGGAACGCCGCCGTCGACCGGGCCTGGCAGCTGGAGACCGAACGGCACCGTGCGGAGGGCGGCACCGCCGCGTTCCTCGGCGCCGACGCCGTCGAGTGGGACCGCTTCGCCCGCCGCGCGCTGCTCGCCGACACCGCCCGCCGCTGCCACGCCCGGCTCGACCAGGACACCGCGCGGTGGGTCGCCGCCTACGTGGACGGCGTCAACGCCGGGCTGCCCCAAGGCGCGGCGCAGGCACCGGAGTTCGCCGCCACCGGCCTCGCGCCCGGCCGCTGGCAGCCCTGGACGCCGCTGGCCGTCTGGCTCTCCACCCACATCCTCTTCGCGGGCTTCCCCGCCAAACTCTGGCGGTACGAGGCGGCCCGGCGGCTCGGCCCGGACGCCGTCGCGGCCTTCGCCACCGACGGGCCCGGCACCGCGGGCAGCAACGGCTGGCTGATCACCGGGGACCGCACCGCCACGGGCGCGGCGCTCCTCGCGGGCGACCCGCACCGCTTCATCGAGGCACCGGGCGTCTACCAGCAGATCCGCCTGGCCTGCCCGGAGTTCGACGTCGTCGGCCTCGCCGTCCCCGGCGTCCCGGGCCTCGCCCACTTCGGCCACACCGGCCGGGTCGCCTGGGCCATCACCAACGCCATGGCCGACTACCAGGACCTCTACCGCGAGCGCCTGCGCCGCGCCCCCGACGGCTCCGTCCGGGCCCTCGGCCCCGACGGCTGGGAGCCCGCCGCTTCCCGTACCGAGACCGTCGCCGTCGCGGACGCCGACCCCGTCCGGGTCGAGATCGTCGAGACCGCACGCGGCCCGGTGATCATCGGCGGCCCCGACGCGCCGGAGAACCCCGACGCGCCCGAGAGCCCCGACGCGCCCGAGACCCCCGCCGCGTCGGACGGCGGCGCGTCGGACGGCCGCGCGGACACCATCTGGAACGCCGTCAGCCTGCGCTGTCCCGCCCGCGCCGGAGCCGAACTCGGCTTCTCCGCACTGCCGTCGCTGCTGCGCGCCACCACCGTCGGCGACGTCGACCGGGCGCTGGACGGCTGGGTCGAGCCGGTCAACGTCGTGCAGGCCGCCGACACCGAGGGCGGCCTCCTGCACCGGACGGCGGGCCGGGTGCCCGTACGGCATCCGGACAACTCCCTGTACGCCGTGCCCGCGTGGCGGAAGGAGCACGCGTGGACCGGCGCCTACGCGCCCCTGCCGCGCGCCGACGTCCGCGACGGCCTCGCGGTGATGGCCAACGCGCGCGAACTGGCCGCCCCGCTCGGCACCGAATTCGCCGCGCCGCACCGCGCGCGCCGCATCCGCCGCCTCCTGGCATCCGCCGACGACTGGACGGCGGACGGCATGGGGGCGATCCACACCGACGTCCATCTCGGCTCCGCCCGCGCCCTGTTGGACCACGTCGCCGACCTCCAGGGCCCTGACACGCCGCCGCTGAGTCCCGCGGCCTCCGCTCTCGGCGCACGACTCCTGCGCTGGGACCGGCGGATGGCGGCCGAGAGCACTGACGCCGCGTCATACGCCGTACTGCGGGCGGCGGTCGTCCGCGGTCTCGCCGCGCACCCCGCGCTCGCCCCGCTGACCGAACTCGTCCATCTGCCGTCGTATCCCGCGACGTTCACGCCGTGGCTGGCACTGGTGCCCCGGGTGGCGTTCGCGCTGGAGACGCTGCTGGGCGGCGGGCTCATACCCGCGCGGGACCGGGCCGCGATCGTACGGGCCGCGCTGGAGGAGACGGCGGGGGCCGGTGCGGGGGAGGCGGGTGCGGGGGAGCGGACCTGGGGGGAACTGCACCGGCTCGCGCCCTGGCAGGCGCTGCCGCCCGACGCGTACGGGCACGCGCCCGAGGTGTGGCCGGGGCTGGCGGGGGACCACGACTGCGTGCTGTCCACGTCCAGCGTCCCCGGCATCACCCACCACAGCCTGCGCGGGCCCGCCGCCCGCTACGTATGGGATCTGGCCGACCGTGAGAACAGCCGGTGGGTCGTGCCCTTCGGAGCGAGCGGAGTGCCCGGCGGCCCGCACCACCGCGACCAGCTTCCGTACTGGCTGCGCGGCGACCTCGTCCCCGTGGTCACCGACTGGACCCGACTCACCAGGGAGACCTCTGTGCCCGAAGCCCCGAAAGCACCCGAAGCCACCGAAGCGCCTGCCGCTGGCCCCGCTGGAGCCGCCGCCTTTCACGGGCCGCCCGCCGGCTTCGGGACCGTCCGCTTCGTGCCCGTCGACCCCGACCGGGACATCGACCTCATCCACGCGTGGGTCACCCAGGAGCGGGGCCGGTTCTGGGGCATGGGCGACGCGACCCGCGACCAGGTGCGCGAGATCTACGCCTTCCTGGACTCGCTCGACACCCACCACGCCTACCTGGTCCGCCGCGACGACCGCCCCGTGGCCCTCTTCCAGGCCTACCAGCCGGAGGCCGACCCCATCGGCGACTTCTACGACCGGCTGCCCGGCGACGTCGGCGTCCACGTCTTCGTCGGCCCGATCGACCCCGGCGCCGAACGCGAACCCGACTACACGCGGCACCTGTTGACCGCCCTCCTCGCCCACGTCTTCGCCGACCCCGCCTGCCGCCGTATCGTCGCGGAACCCGACGCCCGCAACACCCGCGCGATCGACCGTCTCCTCAGCACCGGCTTCACCCTCGGCCCCCGCGTCGAACTCCCGGACAAACCCGCTCAGTTCGTCTTCCTCACACGCGACTTGACCACTGGTTGACCAAAAGAAAGCCGATACCGCGACCGGGAACCCTTCAGGTAGCGTGAAACGTCTCTACTGATGATCAGCTGTTGATCACCGGTTCACCACCCGTGAACACCACCCGCTGAACACCACGCGCCGACGGGGGGATTGACGCATGGGTCGTCCGAGCGACTGGCACATACTCGACATGGATCGCGATCCGGTTCCGGGTGACGCGTCGCGGGTGAAGACGTTGTCGCGGCAGTTGCACGAGTTCGCGGACGATGTGGGCGGCGCGCTGCGGCTGGTGAAGGGGATGCAGTCGGAGGACGCGATCCTGGCGTGGGCGGGGCTGTCGGCGGACGCGTTCCGGGAGGAGTTCGGGTCGACGCCGAAGAATCTCGACAAGCTGCACACGTCGTACCGGATCGCGGCGGAGGCGCTGGAGTCGTACTGGCCGGATCTGGAGCACGCGCAGTACCAGGCGGACCGCGCCCTGGCCGACGGGCGCACGGCGCATGCCCGGCTGGTCTCCGCGCAGAGCGGTCTGAACGGTGCGCAGGACTGGGTGCACACGGCCACGTCGACCGCCGACTCGTACGATCCGGCGAAGAACCACGGCGCGACCGTCCCGCCGCCCGATTCGGACCAGGTCCGCCAGGCCACCCGTGACCTGGCCGCCGCCAAGGCCCGTCGGGCCGACGCCCAGCAGGCCGTCTCCTCCGCGCAGTCGGCGCTCGACGCGGCGAAGCGGCTGGCGGAGCAGGCGCGGGGTATGCGGGAGGACGCGGCGCGACGCACGGTGGCCAGGCTGCACGAGGCGTCGGACGCGGGGATCAGGAACCGGCACTGGTGGGAGAAGGCGGTCCACTGGGTCGCCGACCACTGGGACGAGATCATCACGGTCTGCAAGTGGATCGTGGCGGTCCTCGGCATCGTCGTGATGATCATCGGCGGCCCGCTCGCCTGGCTCGTCGTCGCCGCGGCGCTGCTCGTCCTTGCCGACACCGTCACCAAATACATCCAGGGCAAGGCCACTTTGTGGGACGTGCTCTTCGCCGTCCTGGACTGCGTCCCCATGACCAAGGGCCTGACCTCCCTCGGCAAGCTCGCCGAGCTCTACAAGGCGGGCGGCCTGCTCAAGATCGGTGCCCACGCGCTGGGTTCGGCCAAGGGCGCGCTCAAGAACATGGCATCGCTGATCCGGGACGGCGGCGAGGGTCTCCGGGCGATCACGGTCGCCTTCAAGGGCGGCGACCGGCTGCCCGGCGGCACCATTCCCTTCCGCGATCTGTCACCGAAGGCCAAGCAGTTGGTGAAGGCGCTGGAGGACGGCCACATCCAGATCCGCCCCGCCGAGGTGAATGTCACCCACCTCGCGGAACTCCAGAAATTCGCGGGTGTGGAACACGCCATCGTCCAGGGCCCCGGCGGTGAACTTCGGCTTTTCCGGGGCACGGAGATCGGCAGTTCCATTCCGAAGGACCTGCGCGGCCGGGGCTACAAGTTCACCGTCCACACCCACCCCGAGGACCGCATACCGGGGCCGCCGACCGATATCGAACGGGCCCGGGGAATGCGGAACAGTATGCAGTTCGACCTCGACAACAAGGCGAGCAGGCACGTGGAAGCCGTGGTCAGCCGCGACGGCAATGTCACGTTCTTCGACCACAACGGAATTATCGACGTGCCACAGGGGCAATATCCGCCGGGCGGTCCCATGAATGACCGCGGGTACGTGGTGAGAGTGCCTCATGTATAGTCGGCGTGAATCACCTTCAGCGACGGCATTGAGTGTGAGTACGGAGGATTCGGGCGCGATGAACGGACCCAACGCCTGCCAGTTCTGCGGACGTTATGTCCTCCAGGTGCCGGGCTGGACCACGTTCGTGAAGAGCTACCGAATGCTGCTGGCGCCCTGGGACCCCCAAGAGGTGTTCCTGGAAGGCTCCTTCCACCACTCGTGCCTGCGCACCTCCCCGTACCGGCGGGAGTTCCGCGCGGACGCGCTGCGGCAGCTCACCCAGGGCGACCACGACGTGGAGGTCGAGTTCGAGGGGCGGACCCGGCAGCAGCGCCGCCCCGGAATGGCCTTCACCGAGCAGGTGTTCTTCGGCGCGTCCGGAGAGCTGTTCCGCCATGCCAACGTCGACAGCTGGGTGTTCGTCGAGAAGGACGGCCCCTGGCATTTCCTCTCCGCCGACGACGTGCGGACGCTCGCCGCAGGGAGCCCGCTGCGGAAGTCCTCGGAAGCCGGTACGACACGGCTGCCGAGCGACCCCGGCGAATCCGTCGCCGAATGGACGCTGCCGGAACTGCTCGACTTCCTCGAAGTCCGCGACCTCTACCAGGAAGTGCTCGACCGGCTCGAACCCGAATACACCTTCTGGGAGTACAACGCCATCGCGCCGAAATACTTCCTCGACTACTCGGTGGACTGCGTCCAGCCGCTCCCCGCCGAACTGGCCGCATTCTGCGCCACCTACACGTACCGCGCCCGCAGCCTGGACTGGGAGGACGGCGACGCATGAGCGAGGACCGGCTGGCGATACCGCTCGACCTGCTGGAGGACTTCGCCACGATGCTCGGGTCGATCACCAAGCGGCTCGACGACACGAAGGCGACCCTGCGGGCCTTCGAGGACGACATGGGCGACGGCAGCGTCGCCGGCGCGCTCGACCACTTCCAGGCCAACTGGAAGGACGGCAGGGGCGACATCCACAAGCAGCTCACCGGCCTGGAGAAGATGGCGACCACCGTGGTCAGCGAGATCCGCAAGGTGGACACCGACCTGGCCAAGCAGCTCGCCGACTCCACCGAGAGCGCCCCCGGCCCGCAGCAGGGGCCCGCCCCGCACGGCACGAAGGAATAGCCGGTCATGAACGAGAGCACGCCGGAAGCCCCCGCCGCCCCGCCGGTCGGCGTCTCCCTGTCCGTACCCGAGTCGTGGTGGGAGTTCGACGTACGGCCCGAGGGCCGCGAGGAGACCGTCCGCGCGCTGATCGACGCGCGCGTCCGGGCCGTCCCCGAACTGGCCCCGTACCGCAAGGACCTGGTCGCGCTGCTGCGCCGGATGGCCCGTGACGCCCATGACGCGGGGGCGCTCTACTGCGGCTGCATGGCCGAGAACTTCGAGGGCGTCCCGCTGACCGCGATGGTCACCGTCACCGTCGTGAGCGCCACCGGCTCCCAGGGCTCCACGCTGAGCACCGACCCGCGCGTCATCGCCGACACGCTCAGGACGATCACGCCCCGCCGCGAAGGCGACGCCTGGCGGCGGGTCACCACCGTCGAGATCCCCGAAGTCGGCCTGTGCGCCCGCACGGTGGGCGTCGAGGACGTCCCCGTCGAGCAGGGCGACACCCGCACGGTCCGGATGGCGCTCACCCAGACCTACATCCCCGTTCCCGGCCGCCCCGCCGAGATCGTCCTCGTCTCCGGCGCCAGCCCCGTCCTCGACCTCGCCGAAGCGTTCCACGACATCTTCGACGCGGTGACGAGCACCTTCCGCTTCGCGACGGCGTAGGACACGCGGCGGTACGCGGCGAGGGCGGGCGGGCCCGGCAGGGGGTCCGCCCGCCCTGGTACGCGGGGGAGGCGTTCAGCTCTCCTGGAGGTGCGGGCTTCGGGCGGTGTCAGCTCCCGAAGACCTGGAAGTCCCAGAGGGAGTAGCCGTAGGCCGTGGCGCGTTGGGTGCCGTACACGCGGATGTAGCGGCCGGTGCAGTTGACGTTGAGGGTCTGGAGGCCGCCGGTGCCCGCCGTGGTGCTGTAGCAACTGGTCCAGTTGGTGCCGTCGTTGGAGACCTGTATCTGGAACGCCTTGGCGTAGGCGGCCTCCCAGTTGAGCTTGACCTGGTTGACGGCGTGCGAGGCGCCGAGGTCGACGCGCAGCCACTGCGGGTCGCTGAAGGCGCTGGACCAGCGGGTGGTGGTGCTGTTGTCGACGGCGGCCGAGGCGGGGGTGCCCGCGTTCTCCGTGGAGGAGGCCGTCGCGGGCTTGTTCAGCGCCAGGTTGGTGCCGTTGGACGGCGGAGTGGTGCTGCCCGGGCCCTTGTTGTAGACGGCCACGTAGTCGATGTTCATCTGGCCGCCGCTGACGGTCGCCGCGTTGGGGCCGCCGCCGAAGGCGTCGGGGAAGCCGCCGCCCATCGCGAGGTCGTAGATGATGAAGAACGGGTGGTCCACCGCGTTGGCCCAGGTCGTGGCGTCGACCTGATTGGCGTTGACGGTGAAGTAGTTGGCGCCGTCCAGGTACCAGCGGATCTGCTCGGGCGAGACCGAGCGGTCGATCTGCACGGCGTAGGTGTGGTAGCCGGTCTGGCAGCCGGAGCAGGCGCGTTCACCGCTGCCGATGCCGGTGGACTCGTTGCACGGACCGCCGGGGTTGACGCCGCAGTGCAGCGTGCCGAACACCGAACTGCGGGAGTTGATGTCCTCCATGATGTCGACCTCGCCGGAGGTCGGCCACGTGGTGCCGGTGCGCAGCGTCGAGCCGAGCATCCAGAACGCGGGCCAGTAGCCGGCGCCGTTGGCGGTCGTCAGATTCGGCTGCTGGATCGACGACTGCATCATCACGACGCCGCCGGGAGGCGCCCCGAAGGACGACGACTGCGTCTCGATCCGGCCCGAGGTCCAGCCCGCGCGCGGGTCGCTGCCCGAGTGGAGGGCGCGCAGCACGAGATGGCCGTTGCCGTCCTGGAAGACATTGGACGTGCTGTTGGTCATCGTCTCGATCTCACCGGTGCCGAAGCTGCTGCCGGGGCCGGTGTCGTACTTCCAGTTGCCGCCGTCGACCCCGGTGCCCGAGGCGCCGTTGAAGTCGTCGCTCCAGGTGGTGGTGAAACCGGCCGGAGGGGCGGGTACGGCGGCGGGTGCGACGGCCGGGGCCGCCGCGGGGGTGGCCGCGCCGCCCGGGCTCGCCACCGCCGTCAGGCCGGCCAGGGCCAGCGCGCCGACGGCCAGTGCCGCGAGGCCGATCCGGGTGCGGGAGCGGCGCCCGCGGTGCGACGCGGCGCCGGCCGTACCGGCCCGGTCCTGAGGGTCGTGCCCGTGGTCCTGCTCTGGTGCGTGTCCGGTGGACATGCGAGATCTCCTGTCCCGACGAAGCGTTGTGGGGGGTGCGCCCGTGTGCGGAGTACGGCGTGACCGCCGCGTACCGCGTGACCGCCGTGTACGGCAGGGCCGTTGAGCGCGGCGTGACCGCTGGGTGCGGCGGGACCGCGCGTTACGGCGTAACCGTTTCCGGCGGCTCAGGGCGCGTGCGGGAGCGCTGACTGCGAGAGGCTGCCGTGTGGCATCGCGCTGCCTTCCGGCATGGCGTGCATGAGGACTCCTGACCGGGTGGGGGGCCGTGTACAGGGTGGGGCACGCTCGTGAGAGCGCTCTCTCGAACAGGTAATGGTCTATAACTCCGCCATGCGCGCGTCAAGGCGTGGGGCAGGAAAGCCGTGCAGCGCGAAGGGGCGGACCCCGCCGGGCCCGCCCCTCACATGTGCCTCACGCGTCACTCAGCCGTACGACGACCTGCGACGACGTGACGCCGCACGAATGACGACCTGCTACGGCTTGATCTTGACGACCTGCGGATCGTGGTCGCTCGTCTGGTTGGCGAACTCCGCGTTGATGTGCACCACGTCGTAGTCGACGTGCTTCAGGCTGGGGCTGACCAGGATGTGGTCCAGCACCTGGGAGTTGCCCTCGTACACGTAGGAGTAACGCTCGTCCTTGGGCAGGGTGTTGACCAGGTCGGTGAGGACCGTGCCGTTGCCGGTGAGGGCCTGGGCGGCGGGCGAGAACTGGTAGTCGTTCAGGTCGCCGAGGACCACGACGTTGGCGTTGCGGTCGGCCTTCTCGAGCTGCTGCACGAAGTCGTGCTCCAGGATCGCCTGGCGGTTGCGCTGCACCTCCGAGCTGCGGACCGGCGGCTGGAAGCGGCTGTCGATGCCCTGGTCGCCGCCCTTGCTGTTGAAGTGGTTCGCGATCACGAACAACTTCTCGCCGCGGAAGGTGAATTCGCCCACCAGCGGCTTGCGGCTGCTGTTCCACGCCGGGTCGGTGGGCGCGATGCGGCCGGGGGAGACGGTCAGCGCGGTCTTGGAGCCGGTGCCGGTGATGCCCACCGCGGTGGTGGAGTCGCCGCCGGGACGGTCGACGAAGCTGACACGGTCGGGGTTGAACAGGAACACCGAGCGGATGTTGCCGCCGGGCTCGCCGCCGTCCTTGTCGTTGACCGGGTCGATCGAGCGCCACTGGTAACTCGGGCCGCCCGCCGCCTTGATGGCGTCGGTCAGCTTGGTCAGCGTCTTGTCCGCGGCGACCGTGCCGTCGTCGGTGGCGCCGTTGTTGTCCTGGATCTCCTCCAGCGCCACGATGTCGGGCGAACGGAGGTTGGTGACCAGGCCCTTGGCGAGCGCGTCGAACTTCGACTGCGGGTTGCCGGGCGCCAGGTTCTCCACGTTGTACGTGGCGATGGTCGCCTGGTCCGACTTGGCCTTGTCGGTCACCTCGGGCTTGAGGCCACCGCTCTTGACCGTGCCGATCGTGCGCGCCTGGACGGCGAAGGTGCCCGCGTACTGGTTGTAGTCCAGCGGGCCCGCCGTCGTACCGCGCAGCGTGTCGCCGACGTTCGCCACCGGGAACGCCTGCGTGGCGGTCGGGATGAGCGACTGCACCATCAGGCGGCCGGAGTTGGGCTGGTCGTAGCCCGTGTAGAGGGTGCCGCCGCGCTTGGTCTTGTTCTGGTCCGCCTTGACCGTCACCCACAGCTCGGAGTACGGGTCGGTGGCGCCGACGACGCGGCTGTCACCGATCTGCACGTTCATGCCCTCGAGCGAGGCGAAGAGGTCGAGCGCGTACTCGTCGGGACGCAGCGGCAGGTTCTCGATCGTGCCGCCGCCGACGGCCGGGACGAACGCGTCGGGGACGCTCTTCTTGTCCAGGACGACGGGCGCGGGGAGCGCGTTGCCGTGCGAGACCACCGTGGCGGTGGCCTTGGTCAGCTCGGTCACCGGCTGGCCGCCGGCGGAGGTGCCGCCCGGGTAGTAGTCGGAGACGGTGCCCGCGAGCGAGACGCTGTCGCCGACCGCGACGGTCGGGGTGACCGAGCCGGTGAAGACGTAGATGCCCTCGCTGGTACGGGGGTTGGCGTCCGGCGTCGGGTCCTGCACCCAGTAGCCCTGCGAGGAGCCGAAGGAGCGGACGCCGATGACGATGCCGGTCACGCCGGTGACCGCCTTGCCCGCGAGCGGGGAGAGCCGGGTGTCGCCCTGGATGTCGTGGATCTTCGCCTCGACGCCGGTCGGGGGCGTGGTCGGCGGCGTGGTCGGCGGCGTGGTCGGCGGGGTGGTGGGGGGCGTCGTCGGGCCGCCGCCGTCACCTGCGGCGCCCGGGGTGGGCGCGCCCGCGGTGAAGTCCGCCGCGTTGTCGTCGGTGTCCGTCAGGGCGGGGCGCGCCACCGAGTCGGTGTTGCTCGCCCCGGCCGCCGGGCCGTTGCCCTCGAACACCGCGGCCGTGCCGTAGCCGACCAGGTCACGGATGGTGCCGTCGGCGGCGCAGTCCGCCTTCGTCACGCAGGTCAGCGGGTCGGTGCCGTGCACAAGGGCGACCGTTCCCGTCGTACCGGACATGTTGATGGCGCCGACCACGTTCGGCGACGGCAGCGCCGTCGTCCCGCCGGTGCCCGCGGCCTCCTGCACCAGATACCGCGCGCCCGCGCCGAGCGACCCGGTCAGCGGCGTCACCTGCCACTTGGACGTCGGCGTCGGCGCGCCCGGCAGGTACTGCACGCTGTACCCGCTCAGGTCCAGCGGAGCGCTGCCCGAGTTGGCCAGCTCGATGAAGTCGTTCGTATACGTGGCACCGGAGTTGCCGCCGCCGCCGTACACCTCGGACACCATCACATCGGCGGACGGCGTCGCGAAGGCGGTGTGCACGCCGACCGCGGCCAGCACCACCGCGCCGGCTATCCCGATCGTGACCAGCCGCTTGCGGTTCCCGGCAGTACCGGGTCTGTCAGGGCGGGGCTCTGCCCCAGAGATGTGCGACACCGGTGAGGGTCTCCTTCGTGCGGTGCGTTGAACGCGATGAATACGTCGTGTTTCCACGTCTCATGACGGCACATCACCATGAGCCGGAATGAGCGATCCGGCTCAAGATACGCGCGTAGACCCCGCCGTAGAAGGAGCCGAGAGGTTAAATCTGCGTAGTTCCCGACGACGCTTTCCCGTACCGCCGATCAGTCCCCCCGCCCAGTGCTACCGCCAGGACCGCGGTCGCGGTCCGGGCGGACCGGTGCCCGGTCGGGCGGACAGGGGCGTCGGATGGTGCGCGAGGGGTGGCGTGGCCGCCACCCGTGCCGCCGACGTTCTGGCCGCCCTCGTGAGGGTCCACCGGCTCGAACACCGCCTGGCGGGGTCCGGGTCAGGCGATGGTGACGGTGATGCCGGCTTCTTCGAAGGCGGCGGCGGTTTCCGGGGGGATGGCCTCGTCGGTGATGAGGGTGTCGATGGTTTCGAGGCCGCAGACGCGGGCGAAGGCGCGGCGGCCGATTTTGGAGGAGTCGGCGGCGATGACGACGCGTTGGGCGCGTTCGGCGAGGAGGCGGTTGATGCTGGCCTCGTCCTCGTGGTGGGCGTAGACGCCCTGGGCGGGGTCGAGGGCGTCGATGCCGAGGACGGCGATGTCGAGGATGATCTCCTGGAGGACGCCGCGGGCGAGGGGGCCGGTGAGTTCGTAGGACTGGGGGCGGGCGACGCCTCCGGTGACGACGATCTTGATCTGGGGCCGGATGACGAGCTCGTTGGCGATGTTGAGGGCGTTGGTGACGACGGTGAGGGCGGGCTGGCGGGTGCCGTCCGCCGTGACGTCGCCGCGCAGGGCCAGCGCGCGGGCGACCTCGGTGGTGGTCGTGCCGCCGGTGAGGCCGACGACGTCGCCGAGAGCGACGAGGGAGGCGGCCGTCCTGCCGATGCGCTGCTTCTGGGAGGCGTGCCTGGCCGTCTTGTAGCGCAGCGGCAGCTCGTACGAGACGCCGTGCGCGACGGCCCCGCCGCGGGTGCGGGTGAGCATCTGCTGCTCGGCGAGCTGGTCCAGGTCGCGGCGGATGGTGGCGGTGGAGACGTCGAGCGTGGTCGCGACCTCCTCCACCTCCACGCGGCCGTGCTCGGCCAGCAGATCCAGCAGTGCGGTCCACCGGGCGTCCCTGGACACAGGCGTTCTCCTCCGTGACGTGATCGTCCTCGGCTTGATCGTGCGTGGTTTGGCCGGTTCGGCTTGACCGTGCGCGGCTGATCGGGCTCGGCTCGACCGGTTCGGCGTGATCGTGCGCGCACCAGCGTGGCACACGCGCGCGGACCCCACGGCCGTGCGGACTGCGCGCACCAGGAATGCTTGAAAGTGTTCGATTGTGCGGAGTAAGGTGCAAATACAAGCATCCTCGCGCAAGCACCGTCGGGAGAACCCATGCCTCTTGCAGCCGCCCGCGCGCTGATCACCGCCGCAGCGGTCGAGCACCGCGCCATCGCGGCCTTCGACGCGATCACCCTCGAACACGTACAAGCCGTCGTCGAAGGCGCGGAGGCGGTCGGCTCCCCGGTGATCATCCAGGTCAGCGAGAGCGTGGTGCAGTACTACGACGGGCGCCTGCTGCCGCTCGCCCGCGCCGCCGCGGAGACCGCGCGGGCCGCCGCCGTACCGGTCGCGCTGCATCTGGACCGGGTGCGCAGGACGGCGCTCCTCGCCCAGGCCGCGCACTGCGGCTTCAGCTCGATCATGTACGACGCGGCGCGCCTGCCGTACGCGGAGAACGTCGCGGTGACGCGCGACGCCGCGCAGTGGGCGCACGAGCAGAATCTGTGGATCGAGGCCGACGCGGCGGCCGTCCCCGCGGGCGCGGCGACCGGTCCCGAGCCGGGCGGCGGCCCGGCCGCGGCCCGCGCCTTCGTCGCCGCGACGGGAGTCGACGCCCTGACCGTCCCGCTCGGCGCGCGCCCGGACCGCCGACTGCTGGCCCGGCTGCGTACCGCCCTCGACGTCCCCCTCGTCCTGCGCGACACGGCGGGCGCCACCGCCGGTGAACTCGGCCTCGCCGCCGCCGAGGGGATCAGCAAGGTCACTGTCGGAACCGGGCTCGACATCGCCATGACCGGCGCCGTCCGCGCCCGCCTCGCCGTGGACGACATCACCGATCCCCGCGTCTATCTCCGCGAGGGGCGGCGCGCCATGACCGCGACCGTCGCCGGGTTCATCCGGGCGCTGGACAGCCGCCTTCCGGCGGGGGCGTAAGGGGGCATGAGGCTTCCGGCGGGGGCATAAGGGGGGCGTGAGGCTTCGGGCGGGGGCATAAGGGGGGCGTGAGGCTTCCGGCGGGGGCGTGCGTGACGCTTCGGGCGGTCTGGGGCGCTGAGAGCGGCGGCGGGAACCGTTACGGCAGCAGCCGCAGTCCGGCGACGAGGACACCGGCCAGGCGCCGCGCGTCGTACCCCGGATCGCTGTCCGCCCCGATGCAGAGATTCCCGACCCCCCGCATGAGCACCCGCGCCTCGACGTCCGAGCGGATCTCGCCGGCGGCGACGGCGGCGTCGAGCAGCCGGGTGCACACGGGCACGAGCCGGTCGAGGAAGTACACGTGCAGCGCGTCGAACCCGGCCTCGTCGGAGTGCAGCACGCCCGCCAGCCCGTGCTTGGTGACCAGGAAGTCCACGAAGAGGTCGATCCACTGCCCGAGGGCGGCGTACGGGGACGGGTCGGCCGCCAGCAGCGCGGGACCGGCCTCGGCGCAGGCGTCGACCTGGTGCCGGTAGACGGCGATGATGAGGTCGGCGCGGGTCGGGAAGTGCCGGTAGATCGTGCCGGTGCCGACGCCCGCCTCGGCGGCGATGTCCCGTACCGGCGCCTCGACGCCTGACGTCACGAAGACGGCCGCCGCCGCGTCGAGCAGGGCCTCCTTGTTGCGCCGGGCGTCCGCCCGCTTGGGCCGGGGGGCCGCGCCCGCGCCGCCCGCCGCGCCGCCCCTGCCGTCCGCATCGCCGCGCGCGTCCGCGCCGCCCCGCACGCCCGCGCCGCCCCGCACGCCCGCGCCGCCCCGCACGCCCGCGCCGCCTTCTCCGTCGTTCACCGCACCGTCCTCCGTCCCGTGACCCCGGCAGTCGCGCTTGCTATCCGGAACGTCGTTCCGTATCGTCGTTTGTGGCGGAACAATGTTCCGTTTATCTCATGATGCCAGAGCACGGAGGAATCCACTCATGCAGTACCGCACTTTGGGCCGCACCGGCGTGCAGGTCAGCACCCTCGCGCTGGGCGCGATGAACTTCGGCGCGATCGGCCGCACCACGCAGGACGAGGCGACCGCCATCGTGGACGCCGCCCTCGAAGCCGGGATCAACGTCATCGACACCGCCGACATGTACGGGCACGGCGACTCGGAGGAGATGGTCGGCAAGGCCATCGCCGGGCGCCGCGACGACATCGTGCTGGCCACCAAGGCGACCATGCCGATGGACGACGAGCGCAACCACCGGGGCAGCTCGCGCCGTTGGCTGGTCACCGAACTGGACAACAGCCTGCGCCGCCTCGGCGTCGACCACGTGGACCTCTACCAGATGCACCGCTGGGACCCGCGCACCAGCGACGAGGAGACGCTGTCGGCCCTCACCGACCTCCAACGCGCGGGAAAGATCCGCTACTTCGGCTCCTCGACCTTCCCCGCGTACCGCATCGTGCAGGCGCAGTGGGCCGCCCGCGAGCAGCACCTGGCCCGCTACGTCACCGAGCAGCCCAGCTACTCGATCCTCCAGCGCGGCATCGAGACCCATGTCCTGCCGGTGACCGAGGAGTACGGGCTCGGCGTGCTCGCCTGGAGCCCGCTGGCCTCCGGCTGGCTGTCGGGCGCGGTCCGCGAGGGCCGCGACATCACCACCAACCGCTCCGTCCACCTCCCGGAGCGCTTCGACCTGACCGTCCCGTCCAACCGGGCCAGGCTCGACGCCGTCGAGCGGATCGCCCGCGTCGCCGACGACGCCGGCCTGACGATGATCCAGCTCGCGCTCGGCTTCGTCACCGCGCACCCCGCCGTGACCAGCGCGATCATCGGCCCCCGCACCCTGGACCACCTGCACTCGCAGCTCGCCGCCGCCGACACCGTGCTCTCCGCCGACGTCCTGGACGCCCTCGACGCCATCGTCCCGCCCGGCACCGACCTCGCCCCCCAGGAGAAGTTCGACACCCCGCCCGCCCTCCTCGACCCCTCCCTCCGCCGCCGCTGACTCAGCGGGCCGCGGCGGGAACGCGCACCGTATCGCGGGGGCCAGACCCGTGCGGCGGGGGTATCGACGGTCGTCGACGTGTGCGCGGTGCTCTTTGTCACGGGGCCGGCTGCGACCGGTCCCCGTACTCCTCGCCGGCGCGGTTCATGCCCGCCGCGTGTCTCACGCGGCGGCGCTGTCGAGGGCGCGCAGTCGGCTGCCGAGGTTCTCGAACTCCCTTCTGCGGTCTGCGCGGTTCCTCTGGCCGCCGGAGACGTACGGTGCCGCGACGGCCATCAGCTCCGCGGCCTGCTCGGCCCACCTGGCGCGGTCCGCCCTATCGTCCGGTAGCGCGTACTCCGCCGAGGTCAGGAAGCAGTTCGCCAGGCTCAGCGCCATGACGAACCCGGTCGCCCGCTCGCCCGCGTACTCCAGCAGTCGGTCCACCTCGTCGGTGTTGGCCCGGATCTCCGCTGCGTACGTCCGGGCGGCCGCCAGGTGCTCGCGCGAGCGCTGCGGCTCGTCAAGGTCCCGGGCCAGCGAGACGTGCCCGCGCATCGCTACCTGGAGGACGTTGCGCAGGGAGGTGAACGCGGTGCCCAACTCGTTCATCCGGCGGCGGACCGGGATCACCTCGTTGTCGTACAGCTCCAGGCCCTCTTCGCGCATCTCGACGTTCGAGCCCGCCCCGACGAGGAAGGCGCAGTAGTTGTGCAGCCGCACGTAGTAGCGCGGGCTGCCGTTCTCGAAGAAGCAGGTGAGCAGTTCGATGCAGTCGTCCCAGAGCGGGATGAGCTCTCTCGTGATCTGCTCCGCGTCGGGAAGCCCGGTGACGTGAGCCTCATACTGGGCCTTGCGCAACTGGTTCACGCCGACCAGCAGGTCGTCGAGGCGGGTGGCGAGGTATCCGCCGTCCACGCTGCCCCCGCTGACCCGGCCCATCAGCGTCTTCGCCAGCGCGACGCCCTCGCGCAGCCACCCCGCACGCCGGGTGACGATCTGCGGGTGTGACGGGTCCTCGTCCTGCGCGGCGGGGAACTGCACGAGATCGGCCAGCGCGTGCAGCCGCTCCAACAGGAACTCGGGGGAGTCCGCGCCGAACAGTTCGCGGACCCGGTCGGCGAACTGTTCCAGCATGCGGGCCCGTACGTGCCGGGTCGACTCGTCCCGGTCCTCGAAGAGCGCCAGCGTCGCCGTCACCAGGCCCTGTCGCACGGTCAGGGCGGCCTTGACGTCGAGATCGGGACCGGACGGGGTCTCCTCGACCACGGACTGGAGCAAGCTGAGCTTGTCCGCCATCCGGGCGGGGGTCTCCTGCGGTGGCAGCTCGACGTGGGGGAGCACCGCCTGCGCGAAGCGCCGCACCCGTACCTCGGTGTGCAGATGGAGCTCAGCCCTCCGGCCCTTCTTGTTGTCCACGATGCGCACCGCGGCGTCGTCCGTGACCGCGGAGAGGTCGAAGAGCGTGGCCTGCGCCATGCCCACGACGGTGCGGCGCAAGCGGTCGCGGGCGCTCCCGCCCGGCAGCGGCTCGTTCATGCCGACCTCGTTCGACTCCCTGGGGCGCAGGCGCGCGCACAGGACCGTCGCCAACTTCTCCACGAGGTCCAGACCGAGCGGCGCGTGATCGGCGTCGTACCGCGCCCGGATCGGACCGTACTCGTGGGAGGCGAGGCTCCGCACGCCCTCGCTCCGGACCGGGGCGTCCAGGGCGCCCAACGCGTGCTGCACGCCCTGCGCCTGGAGCGCGGCGACAAGCAGGATCGGCTCCGAGCGGAAGACTTCGAGCAGGCTGTACGCGAAGGCGCCGATGAGCAGGTGCGGGTCCTCGACGGGAATCTCGTCGAGCGCCCGACCGAGGGCTTCGGTGACCGGCGCCAGCAGCACATTGGTGCCGATGAGGACGAACGCGGCCTTGGTGTCAGGCCCGTAGCGCGACGCCGTGGCGTTGGCGATCGGAGTGTGCCCCGCCTTGGTCACCTCGCTGTCCGGCAGTCCGCGGTCGGTGTGGTCCCCCAGTTCGGACGGCTTCGCGGGGCGCGGGGCGCCGCGCATGATCTCGGCGAGCGTCACCTGCGCGTAGTCGCAGCACCAGGAATGCATGCCGCCCGGGGCGCCGTCCCAGGCGACTCCGAAGAGCGGTCCCACCTTGCGGGCGAGCCGGGCCGGCATCTGCCGACCCCGGCTCTCCGGGATGGGGGGGATCTGGGCTTTGAGGATCACTGGCCGTCTCTCCTCTAATCGCAGGTCAGTGCACGTCACGAGAGTACTGGCTTGTAGCGATCTGTAAACCCCAGATAACTTTTGCTCCTGAAGTAGAGAATATTCACAAACAGAGTTGACTCTGGTTAGACAAGAAGAGACGCTTCATGTCGATGGACTTGCGAGGGTGCACAGGGCGTCCCTCCCGTCCGTCGCACCGCTTCGCGGTGCCTGCCAAGCCCACGGGAGGCCCCAGATGTCCCCTCGCCTCAACGGCCGTACCAAGCCCGCACCCCTGCCCAAGCCCCGGCGCTATGCGATCCACCTGCGCCTGGTGGACCGGCACCATGCCAACCGCGACGCGAAGGCCGGACTGCCCGCGCTCGGCGAGAGCGGCGTCGGCGGCACCCCGACGCCCGAGTTCCTCGGTCGCGGAGCCGCCGCTGGTCAGCAGGCCGAATGGATCCTCTGCCTCAGGGAGACCGCCGAGGACCGGGGCCGGGCGCTGGTCCTCCGGGCCCGCGTACAGGAGGCCGAACGGCTCGCCGCCGAGGCCGAAGCTGCCGTCGCCGAGTCGGCCGGCCCCCTGAGCGAGGAAGAGCAGAACCGGCGGCGCGGCGGCGAGCACAAGACCGCCGAGGCGGTGGTGCGCGCCCGCCGGGCGCGCGAATGGTCGCGCCGGCTCGCCGACCTGCGCTCCGCCGCCGAACAGGCCGCCGGGCGTGCTGCCGCACTGACCGTCGAACTGCACACGGTCGAGGCCCGTATCGCGGTGCGGCAGGAAGCCGCCGCGGCACGCGCGGTCTACCTGCACGAGCAGGCCATGCGCCGTGTCATGGCCTACGACCGGCAGTTGGTCCGGCGACACGCGGACGGTGCCCGGATCAACGGTGAGGCCAAGTACGGCGGTCCCGAGCTGCCCGCCTGGGTTGCCGGCCACCGTCCCGAACTCGGCTGAATTCCGCCGGACTCGTGAACGGCCGTTCCCTGGACGGCCCAACCACCCAGGGACCCGTGAACACCCGCCCCGAGAGGACCCTCCGTGGACCTTCCCTTTCTCCGCCGTAAGACCAAGCGCCCGCCCGAACAGCCCGAGCCGACGTTTTCGACCGTGGTCGACGGCGACCCGAGCTGGACCATTCCGGCGCTCTACCGGATGGCGCCACCGGCCGATCTCGGCACCGCCGAGGAGACCGTGCGCCAACTCGTCGGCGAACTCGCTCCCAACGCCATCGACGCCGGTACGGGCACCGCGCTGGACAACCTCATCGACGCCTGGACGGTCCAGTGGGCCACCCGGCTCGAATCCGAGCACAAGCTCCGCGAGGCGGTCTGCGACCACCTGATCGGCGTGGCCGCCGAGGAGCTCTCGGACGCGCAGACGGCACTCGACCACGCCAAGGACGACCTCAGCCGGGCCGAGAGCGACCTGAGCGCGTTCCGTGCCCGTCTCTCCCCGCCCGCCACTGTGAGCGTGTCGCCCGCAGGGCCTGCCGAGGCCGCGTCGCCCGCTGAACCCACCCCGCCCCCGCAAGGAGGACCGACCCCATGAGCAGAACCGTCCCGCCCGGTCACATGCCGTTCGCCGACCCTGATCTGGTCGTCGGCAGAACCAGGCACTACTACCCCTACCTCGCGCTGGTGCTGGCGGTGGGGGCAGACGGGATCGCCTTCTACCAAGTCGTCGGCCTGTTGGTGAACGAGGCCGGGTGGATGATCATTCCGCTTGTCCTCGGGTTCACCGGCCTGGCGCTGGCTGTGAGCCACCAGGTGGGTGTACTCGCCCGCAGGTTCGTGGAGCGGTCCACGCCGGCCGTGGGTGCTCTCGCGGTGGTGCTGACGATGGTCTGGCTGTTCATGGGCGCCGTGTGCTTCTTCGTCCGCGCCACCAATACGCCCGCCACGTCGGGGGGCAGCGGGCTCGAGACCCTCGGTCTCCCGAGCACCGCGGGGGCGCCCGCCGACGACTTGACCGGCAGCGCCAATCTCGGCACGGCCCTGCTGTTCCTCGGCCTCTACCTGGCCGGCGGCCTGCTGGCGGCGGTCACGGCGTACCTCGCCCACAATCCGCTGGCCACGGCGTACCGAATGGCCCTGGCACACCGTGCGGCCGCCCGGCAGGAGGTGCAGCGGCTGACGCCACGCCATGTCCGTGCCGTCCACCGCCACCAGCAGGAGCTGGCCGAGCGCGAGCGCGACCACCGGCGCTGGGAGGTGGCTACCGGGCAATGCCTCGGCTGGGCCGACGACCTGAAGCACTACGCCCGGTTCCTGATGGCCGTGCACATCGCGGACCCGGCGGCCACCGACGGACTCACCGACTCAGGGGACCGGCTCGTCCCCGGCGGTTGGAAGGGCCCCGACCTGCGCGCCGCCGATCGGCCCGACGGACCGGGGGAGTCCGACGAGCCCGATGCGGAGAACGGCCAAGGGGCGGCGGCGTGAGCCCGCAGCCGCGCCCGTTCCCGATGCGGCCGCCCGCTCCCCGGCCCGAGTTCTGCCCCCACTGCGCTCGTCGTCTGCTGCCGTGTCCGGACTGCTCGAACTGCCGTCTGGGCCTGCGCTGCCCGTCGTGCGGCCGGCACTGGACCAGCCCCTGACGTCCGCGCAGCGTCCCGCTCGTCATCCGGTCGCCCGGACGCCTCCGGGCGGCCGGGCTCATTGAACCTGGCCCCGCGCCGTCGATCGATTCGAACTCCTGGAGCACACACCATGGCATCACCGAGATTACGATCCCTTCTCCGCGGACTCACCGCTCTCTGCCTGCTGGGTGCCGTGGCGCTTGCGGCATCCGGCTGCGGTCACCCGGCCAAGAACAGCGCGTCGGAGCAGCGGGAGCAGGCCGCCGCGTGCGCCACCGGCCGAGGCCGCGTCGCCCTCGTCCTCGGCGCCCGAGCCAACACACCCGCGCCCCGGCTGACACCCGCCGCGCTCTCACTGGTGGATACCGCGATCGACGGGGGTCAGCTGATCTCCGTGGTCGGAGTGGACGGCGCACCCGACGTGGAATTCCGCGGGGCCTTCGAGGACACGGGCAAGAACGGTTCCCGCAGCGCCAAAGACCACGACACATTCGTGAAGTCGCTGACGAACACGATCCACCGCATGAAAGCCGGCCGTCCCGAGGCCGACCTGCTCGCGGCGCTGGCCGAGGCCGCGGGGAACGTCGGTCCGGGCGGCACGGTCGTGGTGGCCGACTCCGGGCTTCAGACTGTCGCGCCACTGGACTTCCGCCGTGACGGCGTGCTGGACGCCCAGGCCACCGATGTCGCCGACTTCCTGAAGAGGCAGGGCTCGCTCCCGCAGCTCACCGGTATCTCCGTCCTCTTCAGCGGCGTCGGCGACACGGCGCCGCCGCAGGCCAGACTGCCGCTCCCGGAGCACAAGAACCTCGTCGCCATATGGAAGGCGATCGCCGTCGAGGCGGGGGCCGAGTGCGTCGCGGCCGACCCCGTGCCGGCGACGGGTGCCGCCGTACCGCACACCCCCGCCGTGTCCGTCGTCAAGGTGCGTCCCCTGGAAACGTATCCGCCCTCCTGCGGGAACCACGTGCTGCGGAACAGCGGCAGTGTCGGATTCCTGCCCGACACGTCGGTACTGCGCGACCGGCCTGCTGCCGCCGTCGCCCTGAGGGAACTCGCCGACTGGGCCGTGGCCCACCACGCGAAGATCGGGCTCATCGGTACGACGGCGTCCGCGGGAACGGCCGATGGCCGTAGGCGACTGTCGCTCGACCGCGCAACAGCGGTCCGCGACGTCCTCGTCTCGCTCGGTGTGCCCGCCCACGACATCACGCTGCGGGGAGTCGGCACGCGGTGGCCGGGCCACGTCCAAGACCTCGACAGCGAAGGCCGGTTGCTGCCCGGCCCCGCCGAACGCAACCGCTCCGTCGTCCTGGACCTCGTCTGCTGAACCGTCCGGGCGCGCGCTCGGACATGACCGCCCGTCCGGGCGCGCGCTCGTCGGCAGCCGACCGCCCCACCCCGCGGCCCGCCGATCGCCACGTGCCGCGCGGCCGACCCGCAAGTCCCGACCGTCCCACCCTTCAGAGAGGACTCGACATGCCGGATATGAGAGCAGTCGTGGACCGCGTGATGCGACGCTGTGAAGCGTCCTGGTCGTCCGACATCGAACGCCGGGTCGGCGCGGTCCGCGCCGACCCGCGGAGCTGGCTGTCCGCCGCCGACGGACTGCTGCTGTCCTCCTGGTCGAGCGGCGGCCGCGACGCGGCGGTGGCCGCCGCGGCGCTGCTGGAGTTCGCGCTGGACACCGGCGCGCGGGACGATCCCGGGCGGCCTGCGTGGGTGTTGCACCTGTGGCTGGCCGAGCGCACCCTGTCGTTCCGCTTCGGCGACTACCGGTTGTCGCGCGACGTTCAGCACCATCTCGGCGCGCAGAAGCAGGGGCGTACGGCCGACGACCCGGTAAGGGTCGCCGCCACCTACCCCGAACTGCCGCTGCCCCGGCACTTCCAGCCGGTCCTGCCCATCGAGTCGGCGGCGGCCCGGCTGGCGGACTCGCTCCCGCGGGACGACATCGCACGCTGCTGCCTGTTGGTACGGCTCGCCCAGTCCGCGTGCTTCCGGTACGAGTCCGGCGACGAGTCGGCGCTCCCCGAGATGTGGCGGCTGGCCCGAGCCGCCCACGACGCCGTCACGCCCGACCACCTGGAGGCGGAACTGGTCGGGCGCACGGCCGCACACGCCGCCGTCGTCAGATTCCGTGCGGACCCGAAGGACCGCGCCTCGGCCGCCTTCGCGGTCACCGCCGGCCGACTGGCGCTGGCGGGCGTGGAGCACGCGCGGGTCCACGGCACGGACTATCGGCCCCACGAGGCCGCCCCGGTGCACCTCTTGCTGGCGATAGCCCTGATGTCCGTACTGACCTACGAACTCGACCTCAAGACGGCCGACGAGGCCATCGCGCACATGGAGGCGTTCCGGGCCGACGGGCCACCGGACGACGGCGGTGTCTACGCGGTCAACATGGCGTCCTTGCTGGCCGCGCGCGCCGTCCTCAGCGGATCCCGGCGGGACATCGCCAGGTCGGACGAGCTGTGGGCGATGTTGCAGCGGGACCTGCGGCCGGGCGACCCGCTGCTTCCGCATATCGCCCAGAAGCGCGCCGCGACCGCCGAGATGGTGCGGCTGATGGGAATGCTCCCGTTCAAGTCGGGAGGTCTTCTCCGCCTCGTGCGGCCGTGGATGGGTCCACTCCTGACCTTTCCCCCGCTGCCGCCGATCCGGTTGTACGAACCGCCACGCAGCCCCGGTTACCGGTCACCGGGCGCAGGACCGGAGGAGATGGCCTCCTTCGGCGGTGCTCCGGACCCGGAGGCGCGAACACCCCGCGGGCCGGACCGCGAACGCGCACCGGGCGGCGACGGGGGACCCGCGTCCTCCACCTCACCGCACTGGCCGCCCTGCCCCGCGCCCGCGCCCGGCCTCGTCTGCGACCCTTCTCTGGAGTCCGACCTGACGGGTCTGCCACCAGACGCGGAAGCGGTCCTCCGCAGTCTCGTCGGGGTCGACACGTCTCCGTCGGACCCGCGCCGACTGGCGCTCGCCGAGAAGCAGTTGCTCGCCAGGCTGGCCGAACCAGGACTCAGTGCCGGCCGCCGGGGATGGACGGCCGCGGCCCTGCTCCAGGTGTGGGCCGCGAAGTACCTCATCAGTAGGGACGCCGCGGACCTGGAGCGGGCTGTGCGGGCCGGCGACGACGTACTCGCCACCCTCCCGGCCACCAGCTCCCGCTATATCGAACTGCTGTGCGCGGTCGAGGAGCACCGGCAGGCGTACGGTTCGCTCCGCGGCGACGCCGCGACGATGCTCCGGGCCTGCGACGGCCTGCGGTGGGCCGTGGACCACGTCCGCCCCGAGTCACCGCAGTGGGTCGCCTGCGCGATGTTCTACGCCAAGGCCCTCGCCGGGGTCTCGATGCTCCGCCGCGACCCGGACATGTCGAAGGAGGCGGTCGGGCTGGTGCGGAAGGTGGCCCGCACGTTGGAGGCGCTCCCGGACGCCCCCGGCCACTGGGGCAGCATGGCGGAGCAGCGTGAACGCCTGCGGCCGACGCTGCGTACGATCACCGACCTGGTGGTGATGGCCGACCACGACCTCCGCGGAGACCTGATCGGGGTCGAGGAAGCCGAGGTGCGGTGGCAGCCTGAGGCAGAGGCCAAGCTGCCCCCAGCGGTGAGATTCGAGAACGCGCGCGTCGCGCTCGGCCGCCGGGTGGAGCTCGGGGACTGGGCACGGGCCGCGGACGCCGCGGCCGTCGCGCTGGAGATGCTGCCGCTGCTCACCTCGCGGGCGCTGCACCGCGACGATCGCCAGCGCGCCGTGCACACTGCCCTCCAAGGGCCGTCCCCGGACAGTTCGACGGGCACCAGCCTGACCCGAACCGGGTGCGCGGTGGCGCTCGCCGCCGGCCGGACCGAACAGGCGGCCGCGCTGCTGGAACAGGGCCGTGCCGTCCTCATGAGCCAGGACCTGGAGGCGCGCGGCGACGTGTCCGACCTCGCAGAGGCTCATCCGCGGCTCGCCGCGCGCTTCACCGACCTCGCCGGGCGGATGCGGGAGGCCGATGACATCGCGTCGCGGGACGAGACCTCGGGCGTACGGGCGCAGCACCGGGCGGCCGAGCAGTGGCGGCTGCTCCTCGGTGACATCCGGTCCCACCCCGGCTTCGGCAGTTTCCTGCTGCCGCCGACCGCGATGCAGATGCAGGCGGAGGCGGTACAGGGGCCCATCGTGCTGATCAACATTGACCGGCTGCGATGTGACGCGCTGGTGGTCACGTCCCGGGGCATCAGGACCGTGACACTCGACGTGACCGAAGGACTGCTGGCCCACACGGCCCGGGACTTCCTTGCCGCGGTCGCCGTGGATCTGGACAGCCCGAAGGACGTGCGCGCCGCGGCGGCCGAGACCATCTTCCGGACCCTTGAGTGGCTGTGGGACAAGGTCGCGGAACCGGTGCTGCGGGCGGCCGGCCTCACCGAGCCGATCCCGGACGGGACGCCGAGACACGCTGTCCCCCGGCTGTGGTGGTCCGCCTCCGGCCCGCTGGCGCATCTGCCGCTGCACGCCGCCGGCTACCAGCGCAAGGCGGACCTGGTGGAGCGCCGTTCCGTGCTCGACCGGGTCGCCTCCTCCTACACGCCCAGCATCAGGGCGCTGCGGCACGCCCGACTGGAACGTCGCCCCGCGGCGCAGGGCGCCGCCCGGCACCTCGCGGTGGGCCGCGCCACCGGTACGGACGGCGGCTCCGGGGCGGGGGCGGGGGGGGGGGAGGGCCCCCCCCGCGCCCGGGGGGACGAGGCGGGGGGTGCGGTTCGCGGCCCCCCCCCCGGA
>NZ_JBEXNE010000042.1:0-49463 GCF_040610915.1 Streptomyces sp. NPDC003300
GTGGTGTGGGCGCTGTTAGCGTCCGTGGCATTACGGGCCGCCGCCCGCACCTCCTCCGCCGACGGCGGCGGCACGTCCGGCTTCGGGTCCTCCTGATACGACGTCGACTTGTCCTGCGCCCGCTTCACCCACGCATCAGCGTTCGTCAACTGGCTTTGCGCAGTGTCCAGTTCCTGGCGGGCGGTGCGCCCCTGCGCCAGCGCCCGGTCCGCGTCACCCTGCGCGGTCTCCAGCTTCGGCCAGTAATCATCCAGGGCACCCGACGCCAGACGATAGGACCGCTCCAGCTTGTCCAGCTCACCCGGCAGATCCCCGAACTGCCGCCGGTACGCGTCACCCGACAGCCCCGCCCACTCCTGCACCACGGTGTCACCGCTCAGACCCCGCACCGACCGCAGCGCCGAGGCGACATCATCGGCGAAATCCCCCAGCTTCCGCGCGAGTTCCTTCACCTCGAACGGATCACCCGGCACCGGATCCCGGTCCAGATCCAGCACATCCCAATCCGTCGGACGCCCTGCCATGCCCCAGCACCCCCGTGGTCCCCGTCAGCTCCGGGGCATTGTTTCACCTCGGTCATGAGTGACGTGTGGGAACTGCGGCGGGGTTCCCGATGACCGGAACAGGTGGTCGCGGCCTGCGGATCACTGCTCCAGCAGGGGAGGGGGCGGGGTGAGGTGGGCTTCGGTGCGGGCCAGGCGGTGGGTGGTGCGGCGGGTGGAGGGGAGGGTGGTGAGGAGAAGGAGGGCGGCGAGGGCCAGGTAGATGGCGGCGAGGTCCTTGGCGGTGGGGCCCCACAGGAGCACGGCGGCGCCCAGGGCGCCGAAGAGGGTGGCGAGGGCGAGCGCCAGGCGGCGGGTGGTACGGGCTGCCCGGCGTTGGCGGTGCAGGAGGAGGGTCATGGCGTGGCGGGCCGCGGGGTCGGAGGGGATGACCTCCTTGCGCATGAGGCGGGCGGCCACGGCGACCTGCCGGGGGGTGAGCCCGGTCTCTGAGGCGATGTGCCGCCGGCTTCTCAGGTCTCGCCACGCAAACACCAAGCCGCCGGCCATGCCGCCGACGAGCGGGACGGTGGGGGCGGGCAGCCAGAACAGGCACACGGCGACGTAGAGCACGGCGGGCGCGAGGCGGACCCATATGTTGTCGCGCCAGGGACGTTCGCGGTCCCAGTCCATGGAGGCGGGCCTATCCGTGTCCGGGCGCCCCGGCGGCAGGGCCGGGGCACACGGACAACAGGGTGCGGGTCAGGGCTTGATGACGACGGAGTGGACGATCTTGTCCGCGAAGGTCTGCTTCTTGGCGTCCCAGGCGGGCCACAGGAAGCCGAGGTAGCAGGGCAGAGCGTCCAGGATGTGCAGCAGGCGCCGGCCGAAGGCCAGACCGAAGCCGAGGACCTGGCCGTCCGCCTCGCGCAGCGTGCGGGTGCCCACGACCTTCTTGCCCGGCGTCTGCCCGGTCGTACCCTCCATGTAGGAGAAGTAGATCGAACCGGCCAGGGCGACGACCGCGCCCAGCAGGGCCCCGGCCGTGCCGCCGATGCCGAAGCGCAGGATCGCGTACGGGACACCGAGGATGAGCGCGTCGATGAGATACGAACCCGCCCGCGCCCCCCAGTTGGCCAACGGGGGCATTCCGGTCGGCTGTTGACCGTAGTTCGCGACGTCAGGCTGGCCGCCGCCGGGGTAGGACGGTATGGGTCCCTGCCCGTAAGGGCCGGGCTGGCCATAGGGGTTGGGCTGTTGCTGCCCCTGCGGGTTGTGCTCCCAGGGGCCGGACTGTCCGCCGTTGTCGCCGTCGTATGGAGGTGGCTGTCTGTCACTCATGCCGCCGAGTACACAGGGCCTACCGGCAGGAGACAACCCTCTACCTGCAACGATTGCGTACCACTCGCCCGGCCGGGGCCGGTCAGCCGATCGGTTCGACGTACGTGGCGAGGTTGGCGAGCGAGGAGGCGATGCCGGTTTCGTGGTCGGCCTGGTCGATACCGGGCGGTACGTCGGTGGCGGTGACGGCGACCTCGGTGGCGTCGCCGGCGTCGTCGGTGGGCGTGAGAGACCAGGTCATCGTCATGGTGCCCGCGTACAGAGGGTCGTCCGCCTCGAAGACGGCCTGCTGGACGACGCGGCGGTGCGGGACCAATTGCGTGAAGGCGACCGTGACGACGTCCGTCGCGTCCGAGGACTTGCCCGGGCTGTCGGCCGCGTCGAGATACGTGAGCACCATACGGAAGCCGCCGCCGGGGCGGGGGTCCCAGTGCTCGATCCGGCCGCGCATACCCTCAGGCGGCAGCCAGGCTTCGAGGGAGTCGCGGTCGATGAGGGCGCCGTAGATGGTCGCCGGTGGTGCCGCGATCACCCGGCTGGCGCGGTCGGTCCTACCCATGAGCCGAGTCTAGGACCGCAACGGCGGCGCCCGCACTCACGCCGTGCGGGCGATCCGTCGGACGTGTCGCCCGATACGTCAGAGCGCGGGCTGCTGCGCGGCGGCGAACGTCACGAACGCCGACCACGCGGCGGGCGTGACGGTGAGCGCCGGGCCCTCGGGGTCCTTCGAGTCGCGGATGTGAATCGCCTGCGGATGCGCGGCGACCTCGACGCAGTTGCCGCCTTCGCCGGTGCTGTGTGAGGACTTGTGCCAGTCGCACGCGACCTCGACGCAGTTACCGCCCTCGCTGCCGCTGTACGAGGACTTGCGCCAGTCGTAGGCGAATTCGACGCAGTTCCCGCCCGCATCACTGCTGAAGCTGGACTTGACCCAGACGAGGTCGGGGGAGGGGCTTGGCCGTGCTGCGCGGTTCATCGGTCTCCTAGCAGATCGTCCATCAGGCTCATGCTCTCCTCGGGCGTGAGGGCCTGTGAACGCAGCATCCCATATTTCTGTTGGAGCAGAGCGACATCATCTGGATCATCGACCAGGACGCTCACGTGTTGACCTTCCAGGTATGCCAAGTGCTCGTGAGCGGGCGTTTCCAGCAGCACCATCGGACCTGCGAGCCCCGCGTGATGCTCACGGTCGGTTGGCATGATCTGGATGTTCAGAAAGGGGAGTTGGGCCAGCTCCCGCAGGTGTGCGATCTGGCGGTGCAACTCCCTGCGGCCGCCGATCGGCCGCCGCAGGATGGACTCCTCCAGGACGAATGTCATCATCGGCGGCCAGGGCAAGCGATCGAAGATGCTCTGCCGGGTCACTCGGTCGGCGACCTTCTCCTCAAGCTCGTCGGGGCTCAGCGGCGGGTACAGGTTGCCGAACACGGCTCGCGCGTAACCCTCGGTTTGGAGCAGGCCCGGCACGACCTGGTTCTCGTACGACATCAGGCTCAGCGCCAGCGGCTCCTCCTCCATGTAGTCCTGCGCGAACAGCGGATACCGCTCCGCCTGCGGGACTTCGGCGACGGCCACCTCCAGCGTCTGGCTCGTGCGGAGCAACTGGTCGAGCTGGCGGGCCAGCCGCAGGCCGAGCGGTCTGCGGCCCTGCTCGATCGATGCGATCTGGTCCAGGCTGAGGTTCACCTCGTCGGCGAGCCGCTGCTGCGACATACCGCTCGCACGCCTGAACTGGCCGACCGTGGCGCCGATGACGCGCCACGCTGAGTTTTTTCGTGGTCGCTTTCCGTAGGGCATGCGATCTCTATTTCCGTCCCAAACCCGCGCCACCCTCGTCCGGCTCGTACAGTCCGGTTGTACGGGTTCACGCGGGGTACGGTCCCGCGCCTCTTCTTCTGTAGCGGGCCGAAATCCACGGCCCCTCGGGGAGGGACACCATGGACCGGGCCACGCTTGCCGTCACCGTTCTCTCGGTTCTCACGGCCAAGGGGTGCGCGCTGCTGGGGTATTGGCTGCGGCTGCGCTGGCGGGCGCGTTACGAGCACGCGCGCGCCGCGTATCTCGCCGAGGCCGTCAACGGCCTCGGGGCGGGGGACCGGCTGGAACTGGACGACGCACGCGGTGGCGGCCACCGGCTCCACCTGACGATCAGCCGCGCGGCGGGCCGAAGGGACGATGAGAGCACGTGACCGACCATGAACCGCCGACCACCGCGTCGGCACAGCGCTTACCGGGGGAGACCGGCGCCCCCGAGCGCGTACGCGGCACCGTGGACGAGGAGTTCTCGGACTTCTACCGCGCCGAGATACGCGGCCTCGTCGTCTTTCTGCTGCACCACGGGGCCGCGCTGGCCGTCGCGGCCGACATGGCGCAGGAGGCGATGATCCAGGTCCACCGCTACTGGACCACGGTCCGCACTCCGCGCGCGTACGTCCGCACCGTCGCCGCCCGCGCGCTCGCCCGCAAGACGGCGGCGGTCCGCGAGGACCCGGTGGACGAGGTGCCGGAACCCACCTCGCTGCTGCCGCGTCCGGACGCGTACGCCGACTGGGAGGAGCGGCATGTGACGCTCGCCCTGCTCCGGAGTCTTCCGCCGCGCCAACGGCAGATCCTGGCCTGGACGTTGGACGGGTACGCGCCCGCCGAGATCGCCGAGCAACTGTCGATGACTCCCGAGGCCGTACGCGCCAGTCTGAAGAAGGCGCGGCGCGCCGCCGTGCGTCTCCTCGCCGAGGAGGACGACCGGTGACGGCTGAACACCACCACGACGAGTGGCTGCTCGCCGAGCACGCCCGCTCGCTCGCCGGGGACCTCGACGGCGTCCTCGACATCGAGGCGGGTCTGTCCGAGGTGCTGCTCCAGTCCCGCCACGCGGCTCTCACGCAGGACGTGCCCCTCGACGTCGACGCGGGCCTCGCGTCCGTACTCCCCGCGCCGGACCCGGACCGGATTCCCGGCGCGCCGCCGCCACCCGCCCCGACCACGAAGTACGCCCCGCCCAGGAGTCCGAACCTCGTGGAGGCGATGGCGAACGTCGGCCTCCTCTCCGACGGCGTGCTCGGTTCGGGTTCCCAGCTGACCCCGGCCGTCGGGCGCATGGAAGTGCGGAGCCAGCCGCAGATCGCTGCGGGCACGCGGGCCCTTGCCCTGGCGCAACGCCTCGCGGACGAGGCGGGCGACCACCGGGGACGCACCCTCGACTGCGTCGATCTGCTCGTGGGTGTGCTCGAATTCGGCTGCGAACTTGCTGTGGTGGGGCACAAGAAGCTTGCCCTCGTCCTCAAACTGGCCCAGACCCGCGTGCTGGACCCGGACGGGGTTCCGCACGACCGTCTGGGCGCCGACCCCAGCGTCGCGTGGCTGCTCCAGCAGGCCCGGGAACTCGGACGGTCGCTCGCCTACACCAGCGAGCGCGGCCCACTGTACGGCGACGACGACCTCGCCCGACTCGCGGACCTGGCGTACGAGATCGCCGACGCCCCCGGCCTCGACCAGTCCCTCGCGGAGCATGCCACCCACGTCCTCGGCGCCGTGCGGATCGACCGAGTATGGCGCCAGTTCGCCGACCGCCTGCCCACCCGCGACGACCGAGGTCTCGCCCTGCTCCTGGACGACTTCACCGTCACCGACCTCACCTCGGTCGACCTGCGCGGTGCCGACCTCACCGCCGTCCGCTGGACCGAGACCGGCACCCGCTGGCCCCCCGGCTTCGACCTCGCCGACCTCCGTTCCCGCTCGGACGAGTCCCCGCCGGGCAGCGCCATCTACGTCGTCCGAGGCGACTCGGCCACCGTCTCCGACTCCGTGGACCCGTAGGAGGCCCCCAGAGCCCGGCTTGCCCTGGGGGCGACTACTTCCCGGCCGGAGGCCCGTACCACTGGAGTGCCTGGCCGGTAACGGCCGCGACGCACTCGAAGTCGCGGTCGCGGTGCAGGAGGGTGAGGCCCTGCAGTTCCGCTGTGGCGGCGACCACCAAGTCCACGGCGCCGGCGCTGCGGTGCTCTCCGCGTTCCGTGAGGAGGCCCTGCACTTGCCAGGCGCGGTCGTACGCGCGGTCGTCCACGGGCACCCAGCCGAACAGCATGCGCATGTCCGCGCTGGCTTGCGCACGGTCGGCGGCCGACCGTGCGCTGTAGAAGAACTCCAACTCGGTGATCGGGCAGGTGGCGATCAGACCGGCCGCTGCCGCTTGGTCCCAGCCGAACTGCTCCGCGTCGGCGCGCATGATCCGTGCGAGGGCGCTGGTGTCGATCAGAAACTGCGCCGCGCTCACCGGCGGTAGTTCGTCTTGTCCTCGAAGATCTCCAAGTCAAAGGCCCCGTTGGCGGCTTGGGCACGCAAACGCGTGAGGGCGAGCGCTCGTCTCCGGTTCTCCAAAACCTCACGCAGGGCTGTGTTGACGGTCTCTCTCTTCGTGCCCGTGCCAAGGGCCTGGGCCACATCGGCGAGCAGTTCGTCGTCCAGGTCGATCACGGTCCGGCTCATATGATGCACCTCCGGTGATATCAACTTAGGTGTCGAGTATATCTCGCCCGATATCGAAAACGGGCCGGTGACGAACGGCACACGTACTGTCGGGTAACCCGGAGAGGGGCGCGGTCATAAGGTGAGCGGCGTACGGATGGGCGCGGGCGGGCTCATACGTGCGGGCACAGACGTAGGCTCCCCACCCTCGATCGATGAAACGGGAGATGGCATGCGCTCGGCGAAGGACTTCTTTCGGCCGTTGGCCGTGGGGGCACCGGCCCCCGTGCGGGAGGTGCCGTTCCGGCCCTCGCGGATGATCCACTTCTTTGATCCCGGCAACGAGAAGATGGCGGCGAAGGTGCCGACGCTGGCGCCGCAGGTCGACGTGCTGCTGGGGAATCTGGAGGACGCCGTACAGGCGGACCGCAAGGTGGCGGCGCGCGAGGGCCTGGTGGCGGTCGCGAAGGCGAACGACTTCGGCGACACGCAGTTGTGGACGCGGATCAACAGCCTGGACTCGCCGTGGGCGCTGGACGACCTGCTGACGCTGGTGACGGAGATCGGCGACCGCCTCGACGTCATCATGGTGCCGAAGGTGGAGGGCGCGGCGGACATCCACTACGTGGACCGGCTGCTGGCGCAGCTCGAGGCCAAGGCACACGTCGAACGGCCGATCCTGGTGCACGCGATCCTGGAGACGGCGACCGGCGTGGCCAATGTGGAGGAGATCGCGGGCGCGAGCCCCCGGATGCAGGGGCTGTCGCTCGGGCCGGCCGACCTCGCCGCGAGCCGCCGGATGAAGACCACCAGGGTCGGCGGGGGACACCCCGGCTACCTGGTGCGGGAGGACCCGAAGGGCGACGGCGCGCCCCGGGCGACGTACCAGCAGGACCTGTGGCACTACACGATCGCCCGAATGGTCGATGCCTGCGCCGCGCACGGGATTCTGCCGTACTACGGGCCCTTCGGGGACATCCAGGACGTGACGGCCTGCGAGGACCAGTTCCGCAACGCCTTCCTGCTCGGGTGCGTCGGCGCGTGGTCGCTGCACCCGGTGCAGATCGCGGTCGCCAAGCGGGTCTTCTCGCCCGCCCCCGAGGACGTGGCCTGGGCGCGCCGGGTGATCGACGCCATGGGCGACGGTACGGGCGCGGTGATGATCGACGGCAAGATGCAGGACGACGCCACGTACAAGCAGTGCCTGGTGGTGTCGGAACTGGCGGACGCCCTCGCCGCCCGCGACCCGGAGCTGGCCGACGCCTACGCGGCGGCGGAGAAGGCGGAGAAGGCGGAGAAGGCGGAGAAGGCGGAGAAGGCGGAGAAGGCGGAGAAGGCGGAGAAGGCCGAGCAAGTGGAGAAGGCCGAGCAGGCCGAGAAGGAGGACACCCGATGAACGACCGGATCACCCCCCGCCGCTCCGTCCTCTACATGCCCGGCGCCAACGACCGCGCCCTGGAGAAGGCCAAGACCCTCCCCACCGACGCCCTCATCCTCGACCTGGAGGACTCCGTCGCCCCCGACGCCAAGGCCGACGCCCGCAAGCGCGTCGCCGAGGCCGCGGCGAGCGGCGAGTACGGCTACCGCGAGGTGACCGTCCGGGTCAACGCGCCCGGCACCCCCTGGCACGCCGACGACGTGAAGGCCGCGGCGGAAGCGGCCCCGGACGCCGTCGTCGTACCGAAGGTCGACTCCCCGGAGACCGTACGGGAGGTCGAGGAGGCCCTGGTGAGGGCCGGGGCCCCGGACCGCACCGCGATCTGGGCGATGATCGAGACCCCGCGGGCCGTCTTCGCCGCCGCGGCCATCGCGGCGGCCTCCCCGCGGCTCACCGTCCTCGTCATGGGCACCAACGACCTCGCCAAGGAACTGCGCGCCGAGCACGTACCGGGCAGGGCCCCGCTGCTCACCGGTCTGTCGCTCGCCCTGCTCGCGGCCCGCGCCAGCGGCAAGGCCGTCTTGGACGGTGTCTACAACGACGTACGTGATCTGCCCGGCTTCGAAGCCGAGACCCGACAAGCCAGGCAGCTCGGCTTCGACGGCAAAACGCTGATCCACCCCACGCAGCTCGAACCGTGCAACCGGATCTTCGCCCCCGCGCAGGAGGAGATCGACAGGTCCCGCCGGATCGTCGAAGCCTTCGAAGAGGCCACGTCACAGGGGCGAGGCGTGGTCACCGTGGACGGCAGGATGATCGAGAATCTGCACGTGGAAGAGGCCCGCAGGGTCCTCGCCCTGGCCGAGGCCGTCGCCGGACGCTGACCCGAATGCCCGTCAAGGACGGGCAAAAAGCGACAAGAAGCGGGGCCCGGCCGACCGGCGGCGGGGCCCCGCCCGCATGCGCTTCTGTTGGGATCCACCATGAAGTGCGGACGGACACTGTACGAAGTAGATGGCCCGTTATTCGGTTCCCGCTCGTACTGTCGAGGCATGACCACATCGCAAGAGGTGCCTGCGGACGTGAACGACGCCCGCGGTCGCGTAGCCGATCTGCTCGCCATCCGCGAGCAGGTCCGTCGCGGGCCGAGCGAGCGGGCGACCGAGGCCCAGAAGGCCAAGGGCAAGCTCACCGCCCGCGAGCGGATCGATCTGCTGCTCGACGAGGACAGCTTCCGCGAGGTGGAACCGCTGCGGCGGCACCGTGCGGTCGGCTTCGGTCTCGAAGCCAAGCGGCCCTACACCGACGGCGTCATCACCGGCTGGGGCACCGTCCACGGCCGTACGGTCTTCGTCTACGCCCACGACTTCCGGATCTTCGGCGGCGCGCTCGGCGAAGCGCACGCCACCAAGATCCACAAGATCATGGACATGGCCATCTCGGCCGGCGCGCCCCTGATCTCCCTCAACGACGGTGCCGGAGCCCGCATCCAGGAGGGCGTCTCGGCGCTCGCCGGATACGGCGGCATCTTCCAGCGCAACACCAAGGCGTCGGGCGTGATCCCGCAGATCTCGGTGATGCTCGGCCCGTGCGCGGGCGGCGCGGCGTACAGCCCGGCGCTCACGGACTTCGTGTTCATGGTCCGCGAGACCTCGCAGATGTTCATCACCGGTCCCGACGTCGTCCAGGCCGTGACCGGCGAGAAGATCACGCAGAACGGACTCGGCGGCGCCGACGTCCACTCCGAGGTCTCCGGCGTCTCGCACTTCGCGTACGACGACGAGCAGACCTGCCTCGAAGAGGTGCGCTACCTGCTCTCGCTGCTCCCGCAGAACAACCGCGAGAACCCGCCCGCCGTCGAGAGCCACGACCCGGCCGACCGGCGCGGCGACGTCCTGCTCGACCTGGTGCCGGCCGACGGCAGCCGCGGCTACGACATGCGCAAGGTCATCGAGGAGATCGTCGACGAGGGCGAGTTCCTGGAGATCCACGAGCGCTGGGCGACCAACATCATCTGCGCGCTGTCCCGGCTCGACGGCCAGGTGGTCGGCATCATCGCCAACCAGCCGATGTCGCTGGCCGGTGTGCTGGACATCGAGGCGTCCGAGAAGGCCGCCCGCTTCGTCCAGATGTGCGACGCCTTCAACATCCCGCTGGTCACGCTGCTGGACGTGCCGGGCTTCCTGCCCGGCGTCTCCCAGGAGCACGGCGGCATCATCCGGCACGGCGCGAAGCTGCTGTACGCGTACTGCAACGCCACCGTGCCGCGCATCTCGATCATCCTGCGCAAGGCGTACGGCGGCGCGTACATCGTCATGGACTCACAGTCCATCGGCGCCGACCTGACCTACGCCTGGCCCACCAACGAGATCGCGGTGATGGGAGCGGAAGGCGCCGCCAACGTCATCTTCCGCCGCCAGATCGCGGAGGCCGACGACCCCGAGGCGATGCGGACGCGCATGGTCAAGGAGTACAAGTCCGAGCTGATGCACCCGTACTACGCGGCCGAGCGCGGCCTCGTCGACGACGTGATCGACCCCGCGGACACCCGCGCGGTGCTGATCAGCTCGCTGGCGATGCTCCGCACCAAGCACGCGGACCTGCCGTCGCGCAAGCACGGCAACCCGCCCCAGTAGTCATGGAGACCACCTTGAGCACTCCCGCCGATTCCCTCGTGCGCGTCGAGAAGGGGCACGCCGCTCCTGAGGAGCTGGCCGCGCTCACCGCCATCCTGCTGGCGCGTGCCGCCGCCGGTGACGCCCCCGAGGCCGCCGACACCCCCAAGCGCCGCTCCACGGCCGGCTGGCGCCGCCTGGAGCGCACCCCCGGCTTCCGCGCCCCGCACTCCTGGCAGGGCTGAGCCGCACCTTCCACGGGCCGCCCGGCGCGACCCACGACGGCTTCGGGCCCCACCGCGCAAGCGGTGGGGCCCGAAGCCGTTACGGGAGAGGGGACCCGGCGCCTACCGCAGCCGCGCCATCAGGGCGTGCTCGACCAGCGTGATGAGCGCGCTCTTGGCGTCGCCGCGGTTGCGCGCGTCCGTCGTGATGATGGGGGCCTCGGGCCCGATCTGGAGGGCCTCGCGGACCTCCTCGGGACCGTACGGCTGGTGTCCGTCGAAGCCGTTGAGGGCGATGACGAACGGCAGGCCGCTGTTCTCGAAGTAGTCGACGGCCGGGAAGCAGTCCGCCAGGCGCCGCGTGTCGACCAGCACGATCGCACCGATCGCGCCGCGCACGAGGTCGTCCCACATGAACCAGAAACGGTCCTGCCCCGGCGTCCCGAACAGATAGAGGATCAGATCCTCGTCGAGCGTGATGCGGCCGAAGTCCATCGCCACGGTCGTCGTGGTCTTGTCCGGCGCGTGCGTCAGATCGTCGATCCCGGCCGACGCGGACGTCATCACTGCTTCGGTGCGCAACGGATTGATCTCCGACACGGCCCCGACGAACGTGGTCTTGCCCACGCCGAACCCGCCGGCCACCACGATCTTCGCAGACGTGGTCGACCGGCGGACCGTATCGCCCCCGCTGGAGCCCCCGCTAGAGCTTCCGAAGTCCACTGAGCACCCTTTCAAGCAATGTCACGGCTGGCTGTCCGCCCGAGGACTCGTCGCCGCCGGGCTGGTGGATCTGGACCAGTCCGGCCTCAGCCAGGTCGGCCACGAGAATCCGGACCACACCGAGCGGAATCGTCAGCAGAGCGGAGATCTCCGCGATCGACTTGATCTCCCGGCAGAGCAGGCAGATCCGCTGGTGTTCCGGCAACTGCCCACGCAGTCGCTCGGGGTCGGCGGTGGTACTGACCAGCGCCTCTATGGCGAGCTGGTAACGCGGCCTGGTACGGCCGCCGGTCATCGCGTAAGGGCGGACGAGCCCGGAAGGGGCGGGGGGCCGCTTGCTCGCGCCGCCGCTCCCACCGCCGTTCCCGTAACTGCCGCCGCCCCCGTGACCGCCGCTGCCGCCGCCGTGGCGGGGGCCCTGCGGCGGCGCGTAGGGCTGGATACGCGGTTGCCGGTACTGCGGCTCGGGCTCCGCAGAGGGCGCCGAGGGGAAGTTGTAGGGGTTGAGGGGCGGCTGATGCTGGCTGCCGTACGGGTCTCCACCGGGGGACGTGCTCACGAGTCCTCCTCCTGATACGGCTGCGATCCCCCGTCCGAGTACCCGGCTGGTACTCGGACGACCGCTGCCCTTCGCTTTGTTGACGCTGTTCGAGCTAGTTGAGCAGGCTGCCCTGAAGCTCGGCCCGCAGGTCCGGGGTGAGGACGGTGCCCGCTCGGTCGACGAGCAGGGCCATTTCGTAGCCGACCAGGCCGATGTCGCACTCGGGGTGCGCCAGTACGGCCAGCGAGGATCCGTCGGAGACGGACATGATGAAGAGGAAGCCGCGCTCCATCTCCACCACGGTCTGGTTGACGGAGCCGCCCTCGAAGATGCGGGAGGCTCCGGCGGTGAGCGACGTCAGCCCGGAGGCGACGGCGGCGAGCTGGTCGGCGCGGTCGCGGGGGAATCCGTCGGACATCGCGAGCAGCAGGCCGTCGGCGGAGACCACCACCGTGTGGGACACCCCGGGGGTGTTGTCCACGAAGTTGGTGATCAACCAGTTCAGGTTCTGTGCCGCCTGGCTCATCGGACTCAACTAGCGCTCCTGGTTCTGGGGGCCGCCGAATGGGTGCTCGGTGGCCTGTCCGTTCGTATCAGTTCCAGCAGTGCGTCCCTTCTGGACGCCACGCCGCAGGTTACTCAACCTGCCGCGTACGTCCTCGGGGGCGCGGGAGACCTGTGGGCCGCCCTGCGGGGTCTGCGCCGCGGTACCCGGGACCAGATTGGCCTTGGGCACCCGTCGGGGCAGGCCCGAGGGGGTGACCCCGCCCGCCTTGGGCTCGCGGACCTGCTCGGCCCGGTGCCAGTTCTCGTCATTCGTCGACCGCCATTCGGTCGTCGGCTCCGGTTCCCGGTGCTGCCGGGGCTCTGGAGCCTCCTGGGCAGGCTGTTCCTGAGGTGGTTCCGGCCGCTGGCGGTCACGGCGCGGCAAACCCGCGTCCGTCAGCGAAGGGGAGCCTACGCTCTCGGACGGCCGCTGGGGGAGCGGCGGAGCGGATTCCGTTACGTCCGCCCGCGGCTCGGGCTCCTGCGGGGGCTCCGGAACCGGCCACTCCTGCGACGGGGCCTGGTAACCGGTGAACTCCGGCTGGAAGCTCTGGCCGTACGCGGGGTCGTAGGGCTGAACGAAGCCCTGGTCGAAGCCCTGGTCGAAGCCCTGCGGGACGCCCTGGTCATAGCCCTGCTGAGCGCCCTGGCCGTACCCCGGCACCGCGCCGTCGTCGAAGGCCCGCGCGCTCTCGGGGAAACCGTTCCGCTGGTAGCCCTGCTGCTCGTAACCGGACTGGAAGCCCTGCTCGTAGGTCTGCTGCTGATAGCCGGGGTCGAAGCTCGGGTCGTACGCGGGCTGCGCCTGCCGGCCCTGCTCCGGGTAGCCGTTCTGCTCCGCCTGCTCCGGGTAGCCGCCCTGTCCGGGGAAACCGTTCTGCTCCGGGAAGCCGGGCTCGTCGCCCTGGCGGTCCGACGTGGCCGCTTCGAGCTGGGCGCGGCGCTCCTCGCGGACCAGCGACCGGCCCACCGGGTCGAGCGTCGGCGCCGCCGTACCGTCGGCGGTCTCGTAACGCGAGTCGTCGAAGCCCAGCTCGGCCGCGGTCGGCATGTGGCCGACGTCCTGCACCGACTGCTCGGGCACGATCCGCGAGACGGTGAAGTCGCGCTCGTCGTCCTCCGGCAGCAGGGCCTCGCCGCCACCGCCGTGGGTGATCGGCTCGGGCAGCATCACCAGCGAGGTCGTACCCGCCTGCTCGCCCGACGGCCTGAGCTGCACCCGGATGCCGTGCCGGTCGGACAGCCGCCCGACCACGAACAGGCCCATCCGCTTGGCGATCTCGACATCGACCGTCGGCGGGTCGGCCAGCTTGTGGTTGATGTCGGCGAAGTCCTCGGCGGTCAGGCCGATGCCCTTGTCGTGGATCTCCACCATCACCCGGCCGTCCGGCAGCCGGGTCGCGGTCACCCGCACCTTGGTCTGCGGCGAGGAGAACGTCGTCGCGTTCTCCAGCAGCTCGGCCAGCAGGTGCACCAGGTCGGTCACGGCGCTGCCGTGGATGTCCGTCTCCGGGATGCCGACCAGCTCTATACGGTCGTACGCCTCCACCTCGGACGCGGCGGCGCGGAGCACGTCGACCAGCGGAATCGGCTGATTCCACTGCCGGCCCGGCTCCTCACCCGCGAGGACCAGCAGATTCTCGCCGTTGCGGCGCATGCGGGTGGCGAGGTGGTCCATCTGGAAGAGGTGCTCGAGCTGGTCGGGGTCGGCCTCGTTGTTCTCCAGCTCGGTGATCAGGGTGAGCTGGCGCTGGATGAGGCCCTGGTTGCGCTGCGAGAGGTTGGTGAAGATCGCGTTGACGTTGCCCCGCAGCAGCGCCTGCTCCGCGGCGAGCCGCACGGCCTCGCGGTGCACCTGGTCGAAGGCGCGCGCGACCTCGCCGATCTCGTCCTGGCTGTTGATCGGGATCGGCGCCACGGTGGTGTCCACCCGGCCCGGGTCGGTCCGCGAGAGCTGGTCGACCATCGACGGCAGCCGCGTCTCGGCGATCTCGAAGGCCGCGCCGCGCAGCCGCCGCATCGCCCGGCTCATCGAGCGGGCCATCATGCCCGCCACGATGAAGGCCAGGATCAGCGCCACGATCACGATCGCGGAGTTCACGATCGCGTCCCGCTTGGCGTTCGACGCGATCGTCGAGGCGTCGGCGGCGGCCTGGTCGGCCAGCGAGTTCTCGACCGTGTGGTAAGCGTCGAAGGAGAGCGTGGAGGCGGCGAAGTACGACTCGGGCGTGATGCCCTCGGCGCGCAGCTGCGCGACGGTCTTCCCCGGCGTGGCGATCTCGGTGACCATCTTCGGCAGGTCCGGCGGTACGACGAACGCCGTGTGCGCGGCCTCCGCCTTGCGCTGCGCCTCGCCGATCAGGTCGGTGCCCTTCTTCTCCGCGGCGGCCTGCGCGTCCTTCAGCCGCTGCACGTCCGCGGCCGTACCGCTGCCGTTGTACTCCGCGACCGAGATGCCCTGGAGGTACTGGTACGAGCCCAGCGCGGTCTTCTGGAGGGCCAGCTCCTTGTCGGAGACCGGCTTCTGCACCAGGATGTGTGTGCCGATCGACCTGGTCAGGGACTCGGCGGCCTTGGCCAGTGACACCGCGTAGAGGGTGCGGCCGTAGGCGGTGACATTGCTGGTGCCGTAACCCAGCTCATTGTCCAGTTCCAACAGCGGGTGCTGGATCTTGACGTAGAACTCCTCGGTCTGCACCCCGGAGAGCTGACGGGTGTACGCGACCTTGCGGAGCGTGGCGAGCTGCGGCTCGACGGTCCTGAAGTTGGCCATCCGGCGCTTGAGCCCGGCCTCGTTCGGCATCTTGGCCGCGGCGGCGTCGAATTCGCGGGCCGCCTCGTCGGTGGCGGCGCGGGCGGTGGAGACCGCCGGATCGTCACGTTTTCCCGCCAGCAGCGGAACCGCGGTGACATCACGTTCGTTGATCAGTGCGTGACTGTAGGTCGTGGCGGCGCGTACCAGATTCGCGGTACGTACGGCGTCGTCGGCCTGGCTCCAGGTGTCGACCGAGCTCTTGACCCGGAAGCCGCCGAAGACGAGGGCGACCAGGACCGGGATCAGCAGGATGACGTTGAGGCGGGTCGCGACCCGCCAGTTGCGCATGCTCAGCCGGGTGCCCGGGTCGTCCGGCGGCTCGGGAGCCGAGATGGCGGGTGCGCCCCCGGGACGTTGGGGCGGCGTGAAGTTCCCCCGCGGACCCTGAGCAGGGCCCGCTTCTGCTCGCCTCGTGTTCCTCACTGGACCAACAACCTCTCGGCGACGGCACGAACGAAGGCCGTTACTACTCTCGGGTTCTGCGAATTCCAGCACGTCATGTAGGCCCCAGCCAAACGTCCGGCATATGGGACGCGGCACAGTAACGGCGAAGATAAAACGGGCATAAGTAAAATCCCCCGTCAAACCATATGACAGATGTACGCGCTGCGACACCGGCTGAGCGCGAGCCGTGTTCGACGCCCGCCGAAACTCTCTCGAAATGTTATGAAGACGGGGACCGGCCGTGTCTCCTGACACAGCCGGTCCCCGTGGCTTGTTTTCACCAGCAACTCGCCGCTGGCGCCTGTCTGTTGAGCCTTCTTCCGAGCCTGCCCGCTACTTCAGCCGGGCAAGCAGCGCGTGCTCGACCAGCGTGATCAGCGCGCTCTTCGCCTCGCCGCGATGGCGGGCGTCGGTCGTGATGATCGGTGCCTCGGGCCCGATCTGGAGGGCCTCGCGCACCTCCTCCGGACGGTACGGCTGGTGTCCGTCGAAGCCGTTGAGGGCGATGACGAACGGCAGGCCGCTGTTCTCGAAGTAGTCGACGGCCGGGAAACAGTCCGCGAGCCTGCGGGTGTCCACCAGCACCACGGCGCCGATCGCACCGCGCACCAGGTCGTCCCACATGAACCAGAAACGGTCCTGGCCGGGCGTCCCGAACAGGTACAGGATCAGGTCGTCGTCCAGGGTGATACGGCCGAAGTCCATGGCCACCGTGGTGGTGGTCTTGTCCTGGACGTGGCTCAGGTCGTCGATCCCGGCCGAGGCCGAGGTCATCACGGCCTCGGTGCGCAGCGGGTTGATCTCCGACACGGCACCCACGAACGTGGTCTTGCCGACACCGAAGCCACCCGCCACCACGATCTTCGCAGACGTGGTGGACCGCACCGATTGCTGCGCGCCGTACGCCGGCTGCGGCTGCGGCCTAGAGCTTCCGAAGTCCACTGAGCACCCTCTCAAGCAGTGTCACATCAGGCTGGCCGCCCGCCTCGCCGCTGCCCGGCTGATGGATGGCGACCATGCCGGCCTCGGCGAGGTCGGCCACAAGAATCCTGGCCACACCGAGCGGGATGGCGAGCAGAGCGGAGATCTCCGCGACCGACTTGATCTCGCGCGTGAGATGGCAGATCCGCTGGTGTTCCGGCAGCAGCCCCGCGTACTGCCCCGGGTCGGCGGTCGTGCTGACCAGCGCCTCGATGGCGAGCTGGTAGCGGGGCCGAGTGCGGCCACCTGTCATGGCGTACGGCCGAACCAGCGGCTGATCGCCTTCCACCCCGTACGGCGCGTGGTGGGACGCGCCGTACGGGCCCGGCGAAGCGGGTGGCGGGGTCATGAGGGTCCTCCGTGTCCGGGCAGTGCTGTCGCGGTGCGGGAAGTACGGAAAAACATGGGGGGAGACGGATGGTTCAGTGCATGAGGCTGCCCTGGAGCTCTGCACGGAGATCCGGGGTGAGGACGGTGCCCGCTCGGTCGACGAGCAGGGCCATTTCGTAGCCGACCAGGCCGATGTCGCACTCGGGGTGCGCCAGCACGGCGATGGAGGAACCCTCGGAGACCGACATGATGAAGAGGAAGCCGCGCTCCATCTCCACCACGGTCTGGTTGACCGCGCCGCCCTCGAAGATCCGGGACGCCCCGGCCGTGAGGGAGGTCAGCCCGGAGGCGACGGCGGCGAGCTGGTCGGCGCGGTCGCGGGGGAATCCGTCGGACATCGCGAGCAGCAGGCCGTCGGCGGAGACCACCACCGTGTGGGACACCCCGGGGGTGTTGTCCACGAAGTTGGTGATCAACCAGTTCAGGTTCTGTGCCGCCTGGCTCATCGCACTCAACTAACGCTCCTGATTCGTACCGAAACCACGGCCGTCGGTGTTGCCCCCGGCCTCGCGGCCCTGCTGGATACCACGGCGGAGGTTGGTCAGACGTCCGCGTACGTCGTCGGGCGCCCGCGAGATCTGCGGGCCGCCCTGCGGCGCTTGCTGCGGCGCCGCGCCACCGGCGACGAGGTTGGCCCTCGGCACCCGGCGCGGCAGCCCCGACGGAGTGACCCCGCCGGCCGAAGGTTCGCGGATCTGCTCGGCCCGCTGACGCAGCGCGTCGTTGGGCGAGGTCCGCCAGTTCGGGGTCTCCCTGGGCAGCGGCTGCGCCACCGGAGCGGCGGGCGCCTGGCCCTGGTACTGCGCCGAAGCGGGCACGGAGGCGGGCGGCGCCTGTACGGGCTGCTGCTGACCGCCGCCGGGGCGCTGGACGCCGTTCCCGTTGCCGTTCCCGCCGTTGCCGTTTCCATTGCCGTTGCCATTGGCGACACCGGGCGCCGTCGTGCCGGGGCGCTGCGGGCGGAACCGCTGCGGGGCCGCGGGCGGAGCCGTACGGCCCACCGGGCGGACCGGCGGGGCCTCCTGGCCGCGCGCGCTCTGCTCCACGTGGATCTGCTGCATCCGCTCGGCCTGACCGGTGCGGAACCAGTCCGACTCGATCGACGAGAAGATCGGCGTCGGCTCGTCCCCGCGGGTCGGGGCCGGGGGCAGCGCCATCGGCTCGGCGGGCTGCTGGGGCTGCTGGGGCTGCTGCTGAGGCTGCGGCGCCTGGGGCTGCTGCGGGCTCTGCATCGGCTGCTGGACCGGGTACTGACCGGTGTTGCCCTGCTGCGGCTGCTGCGGCTGCACGGGGAACTGCCCGGTCCCGTACGGGTCCTGGTACTGCTGCTGGTTCTGGTCGTAGCCCTGGCCGCCGTTGCCCTGCTGGGGGCCGCCGCGCTGCGGCAGACCCTGGCCGGGGAAGGCGTCGGGGCGCGGGCCGCTGGGGGGCGGGCCCTGGTACTGGTTGTTGCCGGGGAAGCCCTGCTGCTGACCGGGCTGACCGCCCTGTCCCTGCTGACCGCCCTGGCCCGGACGGGCCTGCGGCTGCTGGCCGGGCATCCGGAACTCGCCGGTGCCGTCGGCCTGCACGGCCGGGAACTGCGCCGTGTCGCCGGGACCGCCCTGGCCCTGGCCGCCCTGCGGCTGGCCGGGCATCGCGAACTGACCCGTGCTGTACGTCTCTTCGGGGCTGCGGGCGCCGCGCTGCGGCAGGCCCGGGTTGGGGCCGCCCTGCACCGGGAACTGCCCGGTGTCGCTGGTGCCGCGACCGCCGCCCTGGTTGCCCTGGTTGCCGTGACCCTGGCCGCCCTGGTTCTGGTTGCTCTGGCCGGTCGGTGCGAAGTCGTCGTCGCGGACCGGCGGGAACTGCGCGGTGTCAGCGGGGCCGTTCTGCCGCGGCGCGGGGCCCGAGCGACCGCCGAACACGTCGGAACGGAAGCCGGAGGGGCCGGTGCTCTGCGGCTGCGGCGGCGGGAACTGGCCCGGCTGCTGCTGACCGCTCTGTTGGCCGCCTTGCTGACCGCCTTGCTGACCGCCCTGCCGGCCGCCGAAGTTCTGGCCGCCCTGCTGACCGCCCTGACCGCCCTGACCGCCCTGGCCGAAGTCCTGACCGCCGCCGGGGGGACGGCCGAAGGCGCCACCGGGCTGCTGGAAGTCGCCGCGCGGGCCCTGTCCGGGAGCGTCGAAGGCGGAGGCCGCCTCGACGTCCTCGTGGCCGCGCGGGGTGTCCTGGAGACCGCGGTCGTCGGGGAAGCCCTGCTGGCCGCCGTTCTGGTCCTGCGCCCAGCGCGGCGTGCCGCCCTGCTGCGGGGGACCGCCGGGACGGCCCGCTCCGGGGCTCAGCGCCGGACGCTGCTGGCCGCCCGCGACCGGGGTGCGCTGCGGCGGCCGGTTGACCGGCGCGGAGTTGGGCGAGTTGCCGAACGCGCCGGCGATGCCGGAGCCCGCGGCGGCCGGGGGAGCGCCCGCGGGGCGCCCGCCGCCCATCTGGCCGATGTTCTTGGGGTTACGGCCGCCCTGCGTGACGTCCACGGGCAGCATGACCAGCGCGGTCGTACCGCCGGAGTCGGACGGGCGGAGCTGGATCCGGATGCCGTGCCGCAGGGACAGGCGGCCGACCACGAACAGACCCATGCGGCGGGAGACGGAGACGTCCACCGTCGGCGGGTTCGCCAGCCGCTCGTTGATGTCCGCGAGGTCCTCGGGCGACAGACCGATACCGGTGTCGTGGATCTCGATCAGCACCCGGCCGTCCGGCAGCGAGTGACCGGTGACCTTCACCTTGGTCTGCGGCGAGGAGAACGACGTCGCGTTCTCCAGCAGCTCGGCGAGCAGGTGGACGAGGTCGTTGACGATACGGCCGGTGACCTCGGCCGACGGTACCGACGTCAGTTCGATCCGCTCGTACTGCTCCACCTCGGACGCGGCGGCGCGCAGCACGTCGACCAGCGGGACCGGGCGGGTCCACCGGCGGCCCGGCTCCTCACCGGCGAGGACCAGCAGATTCTCACCGTTGCGGCGCATGCGGGTCGCGAGGTGGTCGAGCTTGAAGAGCGAGGAGAGCTGGTCCGGGTCGGCCTCGCGGGACTCCAGTTCGGAGATGAGCGAGAGCTGACGCTGGATGAGGCCCTGGCTGCGGCGCGAGAGGTTGGTGAACATCGCGTTGACGTTCCCTCGCAGGAGGGCCTGCTCGGCGGCGAGTCGTACGGCCTCGCTGTGGACCTCGTCGAAGGCCCGCGCCACCTGGCCGATCTCGTCGCGGCTGTTGATGCCGATCGACTCGACCGAGGTGTCGACGTCCTGCGGGTCGGTCTCGGAGAGCTGCTTGACCAGCTCGGGCAGCCGCTTCTGGGCCACGTCGTTGGCGGTCTGCTGGAGCCTGCGCAGCGACCGGATCATCGAGCGGGCCACGATGAAGGCGCCGACCACGGCGACGCCGAGGACCAGCAGGATGATCGCGCCGGAGATCAGCGCGGACTGCTTGGCCTCGCTCTGCAGCTTGAGGGCCTTCTGCTGCATCTCGTTGAGCAGCGACCGCTCGATCTGGCTCATCGCCTGGATCTTGGTCTTGGCCGCGTCGTCCCAGTCGAGGTACGAGCTGTCGATCTTGGTGATCGCGTTCTGCGAGGCGGCGATGCGCTGGCGCGTGGTGTCGTGCGCGCTGATCGTGAGGTTGCCGCCCTCGATCGGGGTCAGCAGCGCCGCGCTCTTGGGCCCGTAGATCTTCTGGAACCGGGTGAGCGCGGTGTCCTCGTTCGCGGCGCCGTACTTCACCGACTGGTAGTCGTTGGCGTTCAGCTTGCCGCCGGTGGCCAGCGCGGCGCTGATCACCGCGCGCTGGATCGACTCGTACTCCTTGGCGGAGGAGAAGGCAGCCAGCGCGCGGGTGCTCTGGATCATCTCGGGGTTGTTGGTCGCCTGCGCCATGTCCTGGGACAGCGAGAGCAGGGACTGCACCAGGTCGTCGTACTGCGAGACCGTCTGCGAGATGGTGGAGGTCGAGGTGTACGCCTCGTCGCGGATCTCCGCCAGGTTGGCGAGCTGCGTGCCGATCGCCAGCAGGGTGGCGCGGACGCCGGAGAAGACCGGGTCGCGCTCGGAGACGTTGTCGCTGGCGTTCAGATACTGCTTGTACTCGCGGTCGGTGGCCTGCCGGGAGGCCTCCACCGCGTCGTTGGTCTTGTCGCCGGACGACAGCGGTCCGGCCGAGCTGTCCCGTTCCTCCTGGAGCGCGGCGGCGAGCTGCGTCGCGTGCTCGGTGATGTCGGTCAGCGTCTTCATGTGCTCGAGCTGGTTGATGTTGTCCAGCGAGCTGTTGATGCGCATGCCGCCCAGGACGGTGGCCGTGACCACCGGGAGGGCGAGCAGGGAGACGAGTCTGGTGCTGATGCGCCAGTTGCGCATGGCTATTCGGGGCCCCGGCTTGCCCGCGAGACCGGTGATCTTGCCCGCCTCGATGCCGCTGGGCGTGCTCGGTCGTCCGGTGGCAGCCGTCGTGCCCGGCGCAGTGCTCGCCGAGTCACCCGCCTGCTGCGGTGTCGGGCCGTTGCCGGTCCCGCCGGGCTGCTGCTCCGGGTCGCCCGCAGCGCCGCTGTCCCTCTTGAAACGTCCCTGCACTAGCGTCGCAACCTCTGGACCAGGCGTCCCCCGCGATGAAGCGGACAGGACGGTGTCGAGTCATGGGGGCTCAGGCCGCCCCGGGTTGCGAGGAGGCCGATTGATGCCCTTCACCACCGCTCGGTGCTCGAACGCGCCCCCTGCGCGCCGGCTCGATGTGATGCGGCGGTCCGGGGAATTCCAGCACAGTGCTGGATCTCCCAACAAGGGCCGTAGCCGACCTGTTGGAATCCGTTACTCGTCGCGTCGGGCCAAGCACTGAGTGTTGACATTTGATGTGGTGAAAGCGGGGGATTCCGGACCTAGCACCCCCCTGTTCGCACGAGTCACTCGCTGTCCCAGCCGGGTCGATGACAGCTGAATCGTACGACTGTGTGGGACTTGACCGGTTTGAGTCTGCCGGTCGGATGCGCGCAATGCCTGCTTTGCGACTCACTTAGTGAGCAAAATCACAGCCTGGTGCATGTCTGGGCCACGTTGTTCCGGGAAAGGGCCGCACTAGCCTGGTGCTTTACACATCGCGGTTTTCTGTCAACCCGCGCCCTGCGGGCGCCCCGAGTCACCGAGGTCCACACGGCCGATGAAGACCACCATGCTGTTCCGTCCGATCGCGAACCCGCGCCGCACCACCCTCGCGCACCTCAAGGACGCCGCTGAACTCGGGGTCCCCGCCGCGTCGGACACCGAAGCCGCCACGACCGCCGAGCAGGCCGTCGCCGAGCCCCTGCCGCAGGTCACCGCGAACCCGCGCCGCACCGTCCTGCACGAGCTGCCCACCGCCTGATCGGCGCGTATGGGCCCGGCCACTAAGCTGGGCCCATGCGTATCGCGAGGTTCTCGATCGACGGCAATGTCGCCTTTGGGGCTGTCGAAGCGGCCGAAGGCACCGACGGCGGCGAAGGCGACGGCGGAACAGCCGGCCACGACGGCCTCGTCATCAACATCATGAAGGGCATCCCCTTCGCGGACTTCGAGCTGTCCGGTACGCGGGTCCCGCTCGACAAGGTGCGGCTGCTGCCGCCCGTGCTGCCGAACAAGGTCGTCGCCATCGGCCGCAACTACGCGGACCACGCGAAGGAGTTGGGCCACGAGGTGCCGACGGCGCCCTGGGCCTTCTTCAAGCCCTCCACCTCCGTGATCGGCCACGGCGACCCGATCGTGTACCCCTCCTTCTCGCAGGAGGTGCACCACGAGGCCGAACTGGCCGTCGTCATCAGCCGGTTGTGCCGCGAGGTGCCGCGCGAGCGGGTCCGCGACGTCATCCTCGGCTACACCTGCGCCAACGACGTGACGGCCCGCGACACCCAGCGGACCGAGAAGCAGTGGGCGCGCGCCAAGGGCTTCGACTCCTCCTGCCCGCTCGGCCCCTGGATCGAGACCGACCTCGACCCCTCCGACCTCGCCATCACCGCGACGGTCAACGGCGAGCTGCGCCAGGCGGGCCGCACCGCGCAGATGATCAACTCGATCGAGGACCTGATCGTCAACATCACCGAGGCGATGACGCTGCTCCCCGGTGACGTGCTGCTCACCGGCACCCCCGCGGGCGTCGGCCCGATCCGGCCGGGTGACGAGGTCTCCGTGACGGTCGAGGGCATCGGCACCCTGACCAACAAGGTCGTCGCGCGGAGCTGACCCGCTTCGTACCCTGGGCGTTATGCCGATACGAGCGGTTCTCTGGGACATCGACGACACGATCTTCGACTACGCGAGCGCCGACCGCGTCGGCCTGCGGGCCCATCTGGCCGTCGAGGGACTGCCGGACGGGTGCGGGAGCGTGGAGGCCGCCGTGCTGCGCTGGGCCGAGCTGACCGAGCTCCACTGGGCGCGGTTCTCGGCGGGGGAGTGCGACTTCGAGGCGCAGCGCAGGGACCGCGTGCGCGACTTCCTGGGGCTGCCGCTGACGGACGCGGAGGCCGAGGAGTGGTTCGACCGCCACCGCACGCACTACGAGGCCGCCTGGTCCCTCTTCCCCGACGCCGTACCCGCCCTGGACGGCCTCACTCCCCACTACCGGCACGCCGTGCTGTCCAACTCCGCCTTCGTCGTACAGGACCGCAAGCTGCGCGCGCTGGGCGTACGGGACCGCTTCGAGGTACTGCTGTGCGCCGCGGAGCTGGGGGTCGCCAAGCCCGCCGCCGCGGCCTTCCACGCGGCCTGCGAGGCGCTGTCCCTGGAGCCGCACGAGGTCGCGTACGTGGGCAACGAGCCGGACATCGACGCCCGCGGCGCGGCCGACGCGGGCCTGGTCGGCATCTGGCTGGACCGCCACGACCTCGGCTCCCGTCCCGACCTCACCCGCATCACCGGTCTCGCCGAGCTTGCTGACCTGCTGCGCGGCGATACTCGTTTTGGAGCGGTGTCCCGCATCGGGTAATGTTCTTCCTGCGCCGCCCGAGAGGGCCGAAAGGTCCGGCAGGGGGGCGTGATCCAAGCACAATCCCGCAAGGGGTTGCGTTTTGATGGGGTATGGTGTAATTGGCAACACGGCTGATTCTGGTTCAGTTGTTCTAGGTTCGAGTCCTGGTACCCCAGCGCATAGTTCAGTGCATTGCAGTGCGAGCCCCCGTTGTGTAGCGGCCTAGCACGCCGCCCTCTCAAGGCGGTAGCGCCGGTTCGAATCCGGTCGGGGGTACAGATCCTTCCCGCGTGATCACCTGGGTCGCACCCGTTGGTCATGATGCAGGATCGCTAGGGCCCCCGTTGTGTAGCGGCCTAGCACGCCGCCCTCTCAAGGCGGTAGCGCCGGTTCGAATCCGGTCGGGGGTACGCAAGCAGAGAAGTAACGGTACGGCCGAGGTCCTCACTCAGGTGGGGGCCTTTTTCGTTTCCGGCCGCCGTTCCCGGCCGTCGTCCTCTCCCACGGGCCAACCGCCGTACCGGGCAGGGGCGTTCGCGCACCGGCGGCCCCTGCCGAGGACGGTTCAGCCGCTGCGGCGCAGCGCCTCGCTCAGCCGGGCCGCGGCGTCGATGACGGCCTGCGCGTGCATCCGGCCCGGGTGCCGGGTCAGCCGCTCGATCGGTCCCGAGACGGAGACGGCGGCGACCACGCGGTTGGAGGGGCCGCGGACGGGCGCGGACACCGAGGCGACCCCGGGCTCCCGCTCGCCGATCGACTGCGACCAGCCGCGGCGGCGTACGCCCGACAGCGCCGTGGCGGTGAAGCGCGCGCCCTGGAGGCCGCGGTGCAGCCGCTCGGGCTCCTCCCAGGCCATCAGGACCTGCGCGGCGGACCCGGCCTTCATCGGGAGCGTGGAGCCGACCGGCACGGTGTCCCGCAGGCCGGAAAGGCGCTCCGCCGCGGCCACGCAGATGCGCATGTCGCCCTGACGGCGGTAGAGCTGGGCACTTTCTCCCGTGACGTCCCGCAGGTGGGTCAGGACCGGGCCCGCCGTCGCCAGCAGCCGGTCCTCGCCCGCGGCGGCGGCCAGCTCCGACAGCCGCGGTCCCAGGATGAAACGGCCCTGCATGTCGCGGGCCACCATGCGGTGGTGTTCGAGCGCGACCGCCAGGCGGTGCGCGGTGGGGCGGGCCAGGCCCGTGGCGCCGACGAGGCCGGCCAGGGTGGCCGGTCCCGACTCCAGTGCGCTGAGCACCAGAGCCGCCTTGTCGAGAACGCCGACGCCGCTAGAATTGTCCATGCAACGATATTCGCGTCTCACACTGTGAAACGCAAGCTCAATTTTCCGGGGAAGCCGTCAGGCTGGGGGCACAGGGCAGGACCGCCGTGCTCCCGCGGAGACACCAGGGGAACCGACGGCGTCCGGCATACACGTGCACCACACACGAGTTGGCCCGCGAGGGTGCGGGCCGGAGGGACAGCGATGGGTAGGACACTCGCGGAAAAAGTCTGGGACGACCATGTCGTCCGCCGCGTCGAGGGCGAGCCCGATCTGCTCTTCATCGATCTTCACCTGCTCCACGAGGTGACCAGCCCCCAGGCGTTCGACGGGCTGCGGATGAACGGCCGACCGGTGCGGCGTACCGACCTCACCATCGCCACCGAGGACCACAACACCCCCACCCTCGACATCGACAAGCCCATCGCGGACCCGGTCTCCCGCACCCAGCTCGAAACGCTGCGCAAGAACTGCGCGGAGTTCGGCGTACGGCTGCACCCGCTGGGCGACGTCGAGCAGGGCGTCGTCCACGTGGTGGGCCCGCAGCTCGGGCTGACCCAGCCGGGCACCACCGTGGTCTGCGGCGACTCGCACACCTCCACGCACGGCGCCTTCGGCGCGCTGGCGTTCGGCATCGGCACCTCCCAGGTCGAGCACGTGCTGGCCACCCAGACGCTGCCGCTCGCGCCGTTCAAGACGATGGCGATCACCGTGGACGGCGAACTGCCCCCCGGCGTCACCGCCAAGGACCTGATCCTCGCCGTGATCACGCAGATCGGCACCGGCGGCGGCCAGGGTTATGTCATCGAATACCGCGGCTCCGCCATCGAGAAGCTGTCGATGGAATCGCGGATGACCGTCTGCAACATGTCGATCGAGGCGGGCGCGCGGGCCGGCATGATCGCCCCCGACCAGACCACGTTCGACTACCTGGAAGGGCGCGTGCACGCCCCCAAGGGCGCGGACTGGGACGCGGCGGTGGCGTACTGGAAGACGCTGCGCACCGACGACGACGCGGTCTTCGACCACGAGGTGCGGATCGACGCCGCCACCCTGGCGCCGTTCGTCACCTGGGGCACCAACCCCGGCCAGGGCGCGCCGCTGAGCGCGGCCGTGCCGGACCCGGCGTCCTTCGCCGACCCCGGCGACCGGCTCTCCGCCGAGAAGGCGCTGGAGTACATGGGCCTGTCCGCGGGCCAGCCGCTGCGCGAGGTCGCCGTGGACACCGTCTTCGTCGGCTCCTGCACCAACGGCCGGATCGAGGACCTGCGGGCCGCCGCGTCGGTCGTCGAGGGCCGCAAGGTGGCCGACGGCGTCCGCATGCTGGTCGTGCCGGGCTCCGTACGGGTCGCGTTGCAGGCCGTCGAGGAGGGCCTGGACAAGGTGTTCACCGCCGCCGGCGCCGAATGGCGGCACGCGGGTTGCTCGATGTGCCTGGGTATGAACCCGGACCAACTCGCCCCCGGCGAGCGCTCCGCGTCCACCTCGAACCGCAACTTCGAGGGACGGCAGGGCAAGGGCGGCCGTACGCACCTGGTCTCGCCGCAGGTGGCCGCCGCCACCGCGGTGCTCGGCCACCTCGCCTCGCCCGCCGACCTGTCCGACGCCCCTGTCCTGACGGAGGTCTGAGCCCCCATGGAAGCCTTCACCACGCACACCGGCCGGGCCGTACCGCTGCGCCGCGGCAATGTGGACACCGACCAGATCATCCCCGCGCACTGGCTGAAGAAGGTCACGCGCAACGGATTCGAGGACGGCCTGTTCGAAGCCTGGCGCAAGGACGAGAACTTCGTCCTCAACGCCCCCGAGCGGCAGGGCGCCACCGTGCTCGTCGCCGGACCCGACTTCGGCACCGGTTCGTCGCGCGAACACGCGGTCTGGGCCCTGCAGAACTACGGCTTCAAGACCGTGATCTCGTCCCGCTTCGCGGACATCTTCCGCGGCAATTCGCTGAAGAACGGCCTGCTCACGGTCGTATTGCCGCAGGAGACGGTGGAATCGCTCTGGAAGCTGGTCGAGGCCGACCCGCAGGCCGAGATCACCGTCGACCTGGTGGCCCGCGAGGTGCGCGCCGAGGGCCCCGGTGTGTCGCTGACCGAGGCGTTCGAGCTGGACGACAACGCCCGCTGGCGGCTGCTGGAAGGGCTGGACGACATCAGTCTGACCCTCGCCAACGAGGCCGACATCTCGGCGTTCGAAGCCGGCCGCCCGTCCTTCAAGCCGAGCACCGTGCAGGTCTGACCGACCCGTTCGGCCCTGTTCGGCCCCAAGAAGCGCCCTCTGCCCGTCCGCAGAGGGCGCTTCTGCGTGTCCGGGCGATGTCTGGGCCGGTCCCGAAGTGCCCGTGGGGGCGGCCCAGGAGGGTCCGTCCGGGCGGTCCAGGAGTGTCCGGAAAACGGCCCGGAACACCCGGTTGGCCCTGTCGCTCCCGACAACTCGCCGCAGATGGCACAATCGACGCATGGAACGCGACGGCCAACTCCAGCTCTACGGGGTTCTCGCCGCGCGTCTGAAGCAGGCGCATCTGCGCGTCGCGAATCCCGAAGTCCCTGATGGGACACGGCGGGAGTTGAGTCGCCGGCTGCTCGCGGTGACCGCTGTGGCGAAGCACGATCTCGCCGACGCGGCACGGCGCCTGGACGTGTTAACGGCTGAGTTGGACGACCTCGGAATCCCGGATCGCTGATCCCGTAGAGCACCGAGTTCGTTGCGGCACAAGGGTGATTCGCCCGTTTCGTATTTGATTTGCGGTATATATCCGCCTAGCGTGCGAAAAAGCCCGCACTCATTCGCCGGGCAAGTTTCCGAAGGGGAAGACGTGAACAAGGCGCAGCTCGTAGAAGCGATTGCCGACAAGGTAGGTGGCCGCCAGGCCGCCGCGGACGCGGTTGACGCGGTTCTCGACGCGATCGTCCGTGCGACGGTCTCGGGCGACCGGGTCTCGGTCACCGGTTTCGGTTCGTTCGAGAAGGTGGAGCGTCCGGCCCGTTACGCCCGCAATCCCCAGACCGGGGAGCGGGTCCGGGTCAAGAAGACCTCGGTGCCGCGGTTCCGCGCGGGTCAGGGCTTCAAGGACCTGGTCAGCGGCACCAAGAAGCTCCCGAAGAACGACGTCGCGGTGAAGAAGGCGCCCAAGGGCAGCCTCAGCGGCGGCGCTTCCACCACCACGAGGACCACCACCAAGAAGGCGGCGGCCAAGAAGGTCACCGCGGCCAAGAAGACGGTCGCGAAGAAGGCCTCCGCCGCCAAGAAGACCGCCGCGGCCAAGACCACGGCGGCCAAGAAGACCACCGCCAAGAAGGCCACGGCGAAGAAGACCACCGCCAAGAAGGCGGCGGCCAAGAAGGCCCCGGCCAAGAAGGTCGCCGCGAAGAAGGCCCCGGCCAAGCGCGCGACCGCCCGCAAGACCGCCGCCAAGCGGAGCGCCACCAGGTAGTAGTCCGTCCCACGGACCGCGACGGGCCGGGTTCCCCCAGGGGAGCCCGGCCCGCGCTCGTTTTTTTCGCCGCCTTCTCTCCTCCGGCGGCTTAGACCCGGTGTCGACGCTCCTCTTCGACGGTCGCTCGTTCCTCGCTCCCTGCTCATCGTCGCTTTCGACACCGGCGCCGCCTTCGGCTCGTCGGCTACCGGCGAACCGCCCTGCGTCAGGGAGCCCCTTCGCTACACCTTCGGTTCCGTCGAGTCCGGGAAGGTCTGGAGGGTGATGAAGACCACCCGGCGGGTGTCGGCGGAGCCGTCGGTGCGGATGCGGACGCGCTGGCCGGGGCGCAGGAGGCGCAGGCCGCCCGCGTCGAAGGCGGCGGCGTCGAAGGGCAGCGGCGTCCCGTCGTCGAGGAGCACGCTGCCGCCGCGGGTCTCGGGGTCGTAGGTGAACGCGGTTGCCTGCATGGGCCGCAGCCTAGTGCCCGGCCCCGGGGAGACCGCCGGTCACGGCACGGGTGCCCGGCCCGGCCGGTGGTTCAGTCCGCGATCAGCAGCCCGGCGGCGGCCAGCGCCGTACGCTCGCCGACGCCCAGGGCCAGGGCCGCGCGCAGGTCGTCGCCGGTGTCCACGTCCTGCCGCACCGACGGCACCCGTCGCAGGGCGATCTCGCGGGCCCCGGTGGCCAGGTGGCGGGCGCGGGAGGCGCCGCCGAAGGCGGGGGAGAGGGCCGAACCGCGCGGAGCGGCGAGCAAGGTTGTCCCCACACCGGCCGCGTCGGCCAGAAAAGCCCGCTCCTGGCCGCCCGCGGCCTCCCGGAGCACCCACGCCAGCTCAGCGGGCCGCAAGGCCGGGAGATCGCCGTTCAGCGCCGCGACCGCCGCGTACGGATCGCGGGCCCGCACCCGGTCCGCCCCGTACCGCAGCGCGGCGTTCAGCCCCGCCGCCGGGGCGTCGGGCACCACGAAGGCACCCAGGGCGGCCAGCTCCGCCCCGGCCCGCTCGTCGTCCGTGACCACGGTCACGTCGGCCACCTCGGCGCAGGCCAGCGCCGCCGCGACCGTGTCCAGCGCGAACGCCAGGGCCAGCGCGGGCCGTACCGCACCGGCCGCCGTGGCCAACCGGCTCTTGGCCACGGCCAGCGGCTTCAGCGGCACGACAAGGGACCACTTCCAGGTCACATCTATCGCCACCGCACCATTGTGCGGCCTTCCCCAGGCGCCCCACGGGCCGCCGGGCCCTGGCGTTAACGTGTCCATAGCCGCAGACTTGTGCGGCTGCCGCACGGGTGGTGCTGCGCGAGCCTCTACGAGCGCAGCGTCACAGCAACGAAGAGGAGTCCTGGTGTCCCGCCGCAGAATCGGTTTCTGGTACCGCCTGGCGGCCGTCATCGCGAAACCGCCGCTCATTGTGCTGTTCAAGCGGGACTGGCACGGAATGGAGCACATTCCGGCCGACGGCGGTTTCATCACGGCGGTGAACCACAACTCGTACCTGGACCCGCTGTCGTACGCGCATTTCCAGTACAACACCGGCCGCGTCCCCCGCTTCCTGGCCAAGGCGGGGCTCTTCAAGCCCTTCTTCGTCGGCACGATGCTGCGCGGCACCGGCCAGATCCCCGTCTTCCGCGAGACCACCGACGCCGCGAACGCCTTCCGCGCCGCCGTCGACGCCATCAACTCCGGCGAGTGCGTCGCCTTCTACCCCGAAGGCACCCTCACCCGTGACCCCGACATGTGGCCGATGGTCTCCAAGACCGGCGTCGCCCGCGTCGCGCTGCTCACCAAGGCGCCCGTGATCCCCGTCGCCCAGTGGGGCGCCAACGAGGCCGTGCCGCCGTACGCCAAGAGCAAGCGCGTACGCCTGCTGCCGCGCAAGACGCTGCGGGTGCTCGCGGGCGAACCCGTCGACCTGACCGCGTTCTACGGCCAGGACCCCACCCCCGACGTGCTGCGCGCCGTCACCGAGACCATCATGCTCGCGGTCACCGCGCTGCTCGCCGAGGTACGCCAGGAACCCGCGCCCGCCGGTCTCTACGACCCGCGCAAGGCACGGGAGGGCGCATGACGGTCCGCTGCGCCGTCTACGGCACCGGCTCCTGGGGCACCGCCTTCTCGATGGTCCTCGCCGACGCCGGGTGCGAGGTGGCGCTCTGGGGCCGCCGCCCCGAGCTGACCGCGGCGATCAACGCCGACCGCAGGAACCCCGAATACCTCCCCGACCTCGAACTGCCCGCCGCCGTCACCGCCACCGCGGACCCCGCGGAAGCCGCCGCCGACGCCGAATTCGTCATCCTGTGCGTCCCGTCCCAGACGCTGCGCGCCAACCTCGCCGACTGGGCACCGCTGCTGCGCCCCGACGCGGTCCTGGTCAGCCTGATGAAGGGCGTCGAACTGGGCACCGCCAAGCTGATGAGCGAGGTGATCGAGGAGGTCGCCAAGGCAGGACCCGACCGCGTCGCCGTCCTGTCGGGCCCCAACCTCGCCCCGGAGATCGCCGCCAGGCAGCCCGCCGCCGCCGTCGTCGCCAGCCGCGACGAAGCCGTCGCCCGCCGCTTCCAGGCCGCCTGCCACACCGGCTACTTCCGCCCGTACACCAACACCGACGTCGTCGGCGTCGAACTGGGCGGCGCCGTCAAGAACGTCATCGGCCTCGCGGTCGGCATCGCCGACGGCATGGGCCTGGGCGACAACACCAAGGCGTCCCTGATCACCCGCGGCCTGGCCGAGACCACCAGGCTCGGCATGGCGATGGGCGCCGACGCGCACACCTTCGCCGGCCTCGCGGGCATGGGCGACCTGGTCGCCACCTGCTCCTCACCGCTGTCGCGCAACCACACCTTCGGCATGAACCTCGGCCGCGGCATGACCCTGGCCGAGACCATCGCCGTCACCAGCCAGACGGCCGAGGGCGTCAAGTCCTGCGAGTCCGTGGCCGATCTGGCCCGCAGGCACGGCGTCGACATGCCGCTGACGGACACCGTGGTCGACATCGTGCACAACGGGAAACCGCCCGTCGTGGCCGTACAGGAGTTGATGTCACGCTCCGCCAAGCCGGAACGGTAGGGTCATCGCGACATGAGCAACCTTGCATCCCACGACAGCTCCCAGAGCCCTGACCGGCGCGAATCCGGCCCGGACCGGCCCGCGGACCCGTCCGCGGACCGGCGCGTGGTAGGCCACGCGAGCGAGAACTACCCGCGCAAGCCGCGGGTCGCGGTCGTCTTCGGCGGACGCAGCTCCGAGCACGGCGTCTCGGTGGTCACCGCGGCCAGCGTGCTCAGCGCCATCGACCGCGACAAGTACGACGTCCTGCCCATCGGCATCACCACCGAGGGCCGCTGGGCACTGACCGCGGACGCCCCCGAGCGGATGGCCATCGCCGACCGCCGGATGCCGACCGTCGAACAGGTCACCGACCACGAGGGCGCCGTCATGCTCCCGGTCGACCCGGCCAACCGCGAGGTCGTCTACACCGAAGCGGGCGCCGTCCCCAAGGCGCTCGGCGAGGTCGACGTCGTCTTCCCCATGCTGCACGGCCCGTACGGCGAGGACGGCACCCTCCAGGGCCTGCTCGAACTCTCCGGCGTCCCGTACGTCGGCGCGGGCGTGCTCGCCTCCGCCGTCGGCATGGACAAGGAGTACATGAAGCGCGTCTTCACCTCCTTCGGCCTGGCCGTCGGCCCCTACACCGTCATCCGCCCCCGCGAATGGGAACGCGACAGCGACGCCGTACGCCGCAAGGTCACCGACTTCGCCGCCGAGCACGGCTGGCCGCTGTTCGTGAAGCCCGCCCGCGCCGGATCGTCCTTCGGTATCACCAAGGTCGAAGGCCCGGAAGGGCTCGACGCGGCCATCACCGAGGCAAGGCGGCACGACCCCAAGGTCATCGTCGAGGCGCTGCTGCGCGGACGCGAGATCGAATGCGGCGTCCTGGAGTTCGAGGACGGCCCGCGCGCCTCCGTACCGGCCGAGATCCCGCCGGTCACCAGCCACGCGTTCTACGACTTCGAGGCGAAGTACATCGACTCCGCCGAGGGAATCGTTCCTGCGCCGCTCACCGAGGAGCAGACCGCCGAGGTACGGCGGCTCGCCGTCGAGGCGTTCGAGGCCGCGTCCTGCGAGGGCCTGGTCCGCGCCGACTTCTTCCTGCTGGACAGCGGGGAGTTCGTCATCAACGAGATCAACACGATGCCGGGCTTCACCCCGATCTCGATGTACCCGCGGATGTGGCAGGAGACGGGCGTCGACTACCGGCAACTGGTCGACCTGCTCATCCAGGCGGCGCTGCGCCGCTCGACCGGCCTGCGCTAGCCCGCCGGGGCCGCGCCTGCGCGCGGCCTTCGGACGGACAGCCGAACCCCGAGGGGGGTCAGACCCCCTCGGGGATCGTGCGCTTGATCGCGTCCGCGAGATCCGTCAGCGGACTGATGTCATGGGCGAAACGCTTCGGCAGAGCCACCTCGACATACGCCTTGCGCAGCGTCGTCGTCATCAGCACCCCACCGTCGGCTCCCTGCTCCACCGACCAGGAGACGCCGTCCACCTCGGCGCCGTAAGTGGAGGGGTCCGCGTCGGCGGCGGGCCGCGGGACACCGCAGCGCAACACGATCGGCGGATTGCCCCACCCGGCTGTCAGCTCCGATTCCGGCTTGAGATCATGCCGGGAGAGACCGTCGACCTTCGCGGGCAGATCGCCGTACAGCGCGTGACAGTATCCGGCGACACGTGCGTCAGGAACCGGTACGGCGATCGCTTCGTCCGTACCGGACGTGAACGCGTAGACCGCCGCCGCAGAAAGGCACGCGACGGCGGACACGGCGGTCAGTACAACTCGGCGATACAGCATCACCGGTGAGCATAGTGGGGGCTAGATATGGACGACGGGGCAGGTCAACGTTCGAGTGATGCCGTCCGCCTGCTGGACTTTGGCGACCACCATGCGGCCGAGATCATCGACCGTGTCTGCTTGGGCCCTGACGATGACGTCATAAGGACCGGTGACGTCCTCGGCCTGAATGACTCCTTCGATCTTGGAGATCACCTCCGCTACTGCCGAGGCTTTGCCGACCTCGGTCTGGATCAGGATGTACGCCTGTACCACGGAACCTCCAGGGCGGCTTCGAGGATCATGTGGGAAGGGGGACGCCACGTTATCGCGTCGTCGCGCACAGCGGGGAGACCCGCGCGGTACCTGACCCCCGTATTGACGGGTCTCACGCCCGTATTGACGGGAAACACGCAGCAGAACCGGCTCAGGCCGCGACTCGAGGGGACGTTGGGATGAAGGGGACTGTGGGCGAGTTGGGCGAGTTCGGGCTCATCAGGGAGTTGACCTCCCGGCTCACCACCACACCCGCGGTGAAAATCGGACCGGGTGACGACGCGGCCGTGGTCGCCGCGCCCGACCGCCGGGTGGTCGCCACCACGGACGTCCTCATCGAGGGCCGCCACTTCCGCCGCGACTGGTCCACCGCCTACGACGTGGGCCGCAAGGCCGCCGCGCAGAACCTCGCCGACATCGCCGCCATGGGCGCCTTCCCCACCGCCGTGCTGCTCGGCCTCGTCGTCCCCGCCGAACTCCCCGCCACCTGGGCCGTCGAACTCATGGACGGCATCCGCGACGAGTGCCAGGTCGCGGGAGCGGCCGTGGTCGGCGGCGACGTCGTACGCGGCGACACCATCACGGTGGCCGTCACCGCGCTCGGCGACCTCCGCAGCCGCGAGGCCATCACCCGATCGGGTGCCCGCGCGGGCGACATCATCGCCGTCACCGGCTGGCTCGGCTGGTCCGCCGCCGGACTCGCCGTGCTCTCCCGCGGCTTCCGCTCCCCGCGCGCCTTCGTGGAGGCCCACCGCCGCCCGGAACCGCCGTACCACGCGGGCCCCGCGGCGGCCGAACTCGGCGCCACCGCCATGACCGACGTCAGCGACGGCCTGGTCGCCGACCTCGGCCACATCGCCGCCGCCAGCGGCGTCGACATCGACCTGCGCTCCGCCGACATCGACGTACCCGCCCAGATGTCCGACATCGGGCAGGCCGTGGGCGTCGACCCGCTGCACTGGGTGCTCACCGGCGGCGAGGACCACGCGATCGTCGCCGCCTTCCCCCGCGATGTGAAGCTGCCCGCCCGCTGGCGGGTCATCGGCGCCGTCAGCGCCCCCGCGGGCCGCACCCCGCAGGTCACCGTGGACGGCGCGCCCTGGGACAAGGCGGGCGGCTGGGACCACTTCGGGGACGAGGAGTGACCCTCCCGAACCCCGGCCTCCCGAACCCCGCCGTCCCGAACCCCGGCCTTCCGCGCCCCGCCGTCCCAGACCCCGGCCTCCCGCGCCCCGCGCCTGTGCGGGCGGCCCCCGCCCGGGTGCTCACCGTCGCCGGATCCGACTCCGGCGGCGGCGCGGGCGTCCAGGCCGACCTCAAGACGATGCTCGCCCTCGGCGTGCACGGCATGAGCGTGCTCACCGCCGTCACCGCGCAGAATTCGCTGGGCGTGCACGGCGTCTGGGACCTGCCGGAGGCGGCCGTACGCGCCCAGTTCCACGCCGTCGTCGGCGACATCGGGGTGGCGGCGGTCAAGACCGGCATGCTCTCCTCGGCAGCCCTCACCGAGACCGTCGCCGGTCTCCTCGCCGCTCTGGACGGCCGCGTCCCCGTCGTCGTCGACCCGGTCGGGATCTCCAAGCACGGCGACGCGCTGCTCGCCGAGGAAGCCGTCGAGACCGTACGCACCCGGCTGCTGCCGCTCGCCACCGTCGCCACCCCCAACCTGGACGAGGTCACCCAGCTCACCGGTCGTACCGTGCACGACGAGGCCGGCATGCGGGCCGCCGCCGACGCCGTACTCGCCCACGGGCCGCGCTGGGTCCTGGTCAAGGGCGGCCACCTCGCCGACAGCCGCTCGGCCGAGGCCGTCGACCTGCTCACCGACGGCGCCGCCGAGCACTGGTACCGCGCCCCGCGGCTCGACAACCGGCACACCCACGGGACCGGCTGCACCCTGGCCAGCGCGATCGCCTGCCACCTCGCCCTCGGCCGCGACGTGCCGGACGCCGTCGGACGGGCGAAGACGTACGTGACCGGCGCCATCGCGGCGGGCTTCCCGCTCGGCGCCGGGACCGGCCCCGTCGACCACGGCTGGCGCACGCGCTGAGCCGTCACCCGAGCCGCACGGGCACCCGTACAACGCAAGAAAACCGGCCCACCCTGAGGTGGACCGGCATTCGAGTAGCCGCTAAGGCTGCGCTGCTACGACGTGATGTACGACGACGCGTCAGCGCGAGACCTTACCGGCCTTGATGCACGAGGTGCAGACATTGAGGCGCTTCGGCGTCCGCCCGACCACTGCACGCACGCGCTGGATGTTGGGGTTCCAACGACGCGGGGTACGGCGGTGCGAGTGGGAGATGCTGTTGCCGAAGCCCGGCCCCTTGCCGCAGACGTCGCAGTTGGCAGCCACGGGTCACTCCAAAGACTTCAGATGCACTTACGATGAAAAGCCTGAGAGAGCCCCAGGCAACCGGAGCAGCATACAACGACCGCTCCCGTACAACGAAACTACCATGGTCCGCGGGTGCCCAGATCCGGACGCCCGCCCCCGTGACCGGGGTCACCACCAGGCCGTTTCCGCGCGGTCACGGGCGGCCCCGTCGCCGCCCGGCCCGCTCCCGACCGCCCCGAAAGGGCCTAGGCTCACCTGGCAGTTCCCGATATCCCGGTGTTCCGCAGGAGGACCTGTTGCCGCCCTCGCTCGACGCTTCCGCGGTGCTCGCCTGGTGCCGCCTCTCGCTCCAGGCACTGGGCAGGGCCCGCGAGGAGATCGACGCGATCAACGTCTATCCCGTCGCGGACGGGGACACCGGCACCAATCTGTACCTGACGTTCGAGTCCGCCGCGCAGGCCGTGGAAGCGGTCTTCGACGCGCACGCGACGGCCGCCGCCCCCGCGACCCGGCCGACCCTCCCCGACGTGCTCCGCGCCATGTCGCACGGCGCCCTCATCGGCGCCCGCGGCAATTCCGGCACGATCCTCGCCCAGCTCCTGCGCGGCATGAACGAGGCGGTCGCCTCGCCCGCCGACGCCCCTGAACGGATCGGGGCCGCCGAACTGCGGCGGGCCCTGCGGATCGCCGCGGAATCGGCGTACGACGCGGTCGCCCGGCCGGTCGAGGGCACGATGCTCACGGTGGCCGTCGGCGCGGCCGACGCCGCGGAGGCCGCGACGGGCGGCGTCGACGAGGTCGTACGGGCCGCGTACGCCGGAGCGCGCGCCGCGCTGGCCGCCACCCCGGGACAGCTCGGCGTGCTGCGCCGCGCGGGAGTGGTCGACGCGGGCGGCCTCGGCCTGGTCGCCGTGCTCGGCGCGCTGGCCGACGCCGTGACCGGCGATGCCCCGGAACAGCCCCTGGCCGGAACGGACTTCCGCGCCGGGCACACCGTCCCGGTCGAGGACGAGGACCTGTGTCCCGACGACGCGGTCCCCGACGGCCCCGCCTTCGAGGTGATCTTCCTGCTGGAGGCCGCCGACTCCGCCGTCACCCTGCTGCGGGCCCGGCTCGACGCGCTCGGCGACTCCCTCGTCGTCGTGGGCGGCGACGGACTCTTCCACGTGCACGTCCACGTGGACGACGTCGGCGCCGCCATCGAGGCGGGCATCGAGGCCGGCCGCCCGTACCGCATCCGCGTCACCCACTTCGCCGACCAGACCAGGCCGCGCACCGAACCCGCGCACCGCGCCGTCGTCGCCGTCGTCCGCGGCGACGGCCTGTCGGAACTGTGCGCCCGCGCCGGGGCCACCGTCGTCGCCGTCCGCCCCGGCGAACAGCCCGCCAGCGGCGAGATCGCCGCCGCCATCCGCCGCGCCCACGCCCTTGAGGTCGTCCTGCTGCCCAACGACCGCGACCTGCGGCACGCGGCGGGCGCCGCCGCGGAACAGGCCCGCGCAGACGGCGTCCGGGTCGCCCTCATCCCCACCCGCTCCGCCGTCCAGGGCCTGGCCGCCCTCGCCGTCCACGAGCCCTCCCGGCGCTTCGACGAGGACGTCGTCGCCATGACCTCCGCCGCCGGAGCCACCCGCTACGCCGAACTCGCCGTCGCCGAGCACCGCTCCTGGACCTCGGCCGGCATCTGCCAGGCCGGCGACATCCTCGGCCTCATCGACGGCGACGTCTCCGTCATCGGCACCACGCTCGCCGGTACCGCCACCGCCGTCCTGGACCGCATGCTCGCCGCCGGCGGCGAACTCGTCACCCTCATCCCGGGACCCGACGCCCCCGCCGACCTCACCGCCCACATCGAGTCCCACGTCCGCGAGGCCCACCTGGCGGTGGACACCGTGACCTACGAGGGCGGCCAGGGCACCTGCCCCCTGCTGGTGGGCGTCGAGTAACCCGTCCCTCCCGCGGACCGCCGCGCGGACCTGCCCGAGGGGGATTTGTCGGTGGGGTGCGCCAAGATAGATCCCGATGTCGAACCCCATGGACGATCCGCTGCGGAAAATCGTCGGTGACCGTACCGCGAAGGTGCTCGCCGACCACCTCGGGCTGCACACCGCCGGTGACCTGCTGCATCACTATCCGCGCCGGTACGCCGAGCGCGGGGAGCTGACGCGGCTGGCGGATCTGCCGGTGGACGAGTACGTCACGGTGGTGGCGCAGATCGCGAAGGCGGACAAGCGGATGTACGGCCGCGGGTCCGGGGTGCGGCTCGAAGTCGTGGTGACCGACGGCAGCGGTTCGCTGACCCTGGTGTTCTTCAGCAAGGCGGCGCACGCGCACGCCCACCGGCTGATCCCGGGGCGGCGCGGGATGTTCTCGGGGAAGGTCTCGGTCTTCAACCGGACGCGCCAACTGGCCCACCCGGACTACCAGTTGCTGGACGCGGACGAGGGGGCGGAGAAGGACGCGCTGGACGCGTTCGCGAACCGGCTGATCCCGCTGTATCCGGCGTGCAAGCAGATCACCTCGTGGCGGATCGGGCAGGCGGTGGACACCGCGCTCAACTCGCTGACGGCGATCGGCTGGGAGGGCGTGGGGGAGCCGCTGCCCGCGGCGCTGCGCGAGGCGCGCGGGCTCGCGCCGCTGCCGGAGGCGCTGGAGCGGATCCACCGGCCGCGGACGAAGGCGGACATCGCGGCGGCCAGGGACCGGCTGAAGTGGGACGAGGCGTTCGTGCTCCAGGTGGCGCTGGCCCGCCGCAGGGCGGCGGACTCCGCGCTGCCCGCGGTGCCGCGCCGGCCGGGCCGGGACGGGCTGCTGACGGCGTTCGACGCGAAGCTGCCGTTCACGCTGACCGACGGCCAGCGGAGGGTGTCGGGCGAGATCTTCGAGGACCTGGCGGCCGAGCACCCGATGCACCGGCTGCTCCAGGGCGAGGTCGGCTCGGGCAAGACGATGGTGGCGCTGCGGGCGATGCTCGGGGTGGTGGACGCGGGCGGCCAGGCGGCGATGCTCGCGCCGACCGAGGTGCTGGCCCAGCAGCACCACCGCTCCGTCACCGAGATGATGGGCGAACTGGCCGAGTCCTCGGGCATGCTGGGCGGCTCGGACCTCGGGACGAAGGTCGTGCTGCTGACCGGTTCCATGGGGACGCCCGCGCGGCGGCAGGCGCTGCTCGACCTGGTGACGGGCGAGGCCGGGATCGTGATCGGCACGCACGCGCTGATCGAGGACAAGGTGAAGTTCCACGACCTGGGCCTGGTCGTGGTCGACGAACAGCACCGCTTCGGCGTGGAGCAGCGGGACGCGCTGCGCGCCAAGGCCGCCCAGCCGCCGCACCTGCTGGTGATGACGGCCACCCCGATCCCGCGGACCGTCGCCATGACGGTCTTCGGCGACCTGGAGACGTCCGTACTGGACCAACTGCCCGCCGGGCGCTCGCCGATCGCCACCCATGTCGTACCGGCGGCCGAGAAGCCCCACTTCCTCAGCCGGGCCTGGGAGCGGGTACGGGAGGAGGTCGAGGGCGGCCACCAGGCGTACGTGGTGTGCCCGCGGATCGGCGACGAGGAGGAGGGCAAGGGGAGCGGCAAGGCCAAGGCGGCCAAGAAGGACAAGGAGCCGGGGCCCGACGACGACGAGCGCAGGCCGCCGCTGGCGGTGCTGGACGTCGCCGAGCAGATCGCCCAGGGGGCCCTGCGCGGGCTGCGCGTCGAGGTGCTGCACGGCCGGATGCAGTCGGACGCCAAGGACGACGTGATGCGCCGCTTCACCGCGGGCGAGGTGGACGTCCTGGTCGCCACCACGGTCATCGAGGTCGGGGTGAACGTGCCGAACGCCACCGCCATGGTGATCATGGACGCCGACCGCTTCGGCGTCTCGCAACTCCACCAGCTGCGCGGCCGGGTCGGCCGCGGCTCCGCGCCCGGCCTGTGCCTGCTGGTCTCCGAGGCGCCCGAGGCGACCCCGGCCCGGATGCGCCTGGACGCGGTGGCCGGGACGCTGGACGGCTTCGAACTCTCCGAGATCGACCTCCAGCAGCGCCGCGAGGGCGACGTCCTCGGCCAGGCCCAGTCCGGCAGCCGCTCCTCGCTGCGGGTGCTCACCGTCATGGACGACCGCGACGTCATCGAGGCCGCCCGCGAGGAGGCCACCGCGGTCGTGACCGCCGATCCCGAACTCACCGCGCACCCCGATCTCCGCAGCGCCCTGGACAGCCTGCTGGACGCGGACCGCGAGGAGTATCTGGAAAAGGGGTAGCCGGGCCGGGGCCCGTATCGTGGGGCGCGTCGGACCAGGTCCCCGCACCGGAAGTGAGTTCCATGACCCGCGTGATCGCCGGCGCCGCCGGGGGGCGGCGCCTCGCCGTACCGCCGGGCGACGGCACCAGGCCGACGTCCGACCGCGCCAAGGAGGGGCTGTTCTCCACCCTTCAGTCGCTGCGCGGCACGCTGGAGGGGGCCAGGGTGCTCGACCTCTACGCGGGCTCCGGCGCGGTCGGCCTCGAAGCGCTCTCGCGCGGCGCCGAACACGTCCTGCTGGCCGAGGCCGAGCCCAGGGCGGCGCGAGTGATCAGGGAGAACGTGGCGGCGCTGAAACTGCCCGGCGCCGAGGTGCGCTCGGGACGCGCGGAGAAGATCGTCGCGGGACCGGCGCCGCGGCCGTACGACGTGGTCTTCCTCGACCCGCCGTACGACGTCGAGGACGGCGAACTGCGGGAGATCCTGCTCACACTCCTGGCCAATGACTGGCTGACGGAGGAAGCGCTGGTCACCGTGGAGCGCAGGACCCGGGGCGGCGAATTCGGCTGGCCCCCGGGTTTCACGGGCCTGCGGTCCCGGCGGTACGGCGAAGCGACGCTTTGGTACGGTCGCGCCGCCCGGGTCACCGCCGGGTCATGAGCCCGCGGAGTCGACATGAACCCGCACCATGAGCCGTAGCACCCGCCGTACGGAGAGCGAGGAACCACTCTTGCGCCGCGCCGTCTGTCCGGGGTCCTTCGACCCCATCACCAACGGACACCTCGACATCATCGCCCGCGCCTCACGGCTGTACGACACCGTGTACGTCGCCGTGATGATCAACCAGTCCAAGCAGGGCCTGTTCACCATCGAGGAGCGCATCGCGCTGATCGAGGAGGTCACGGGCGACCTGGGCAACGTCAAGGTCGAGTCGTTCCACGGCCTGCTGGTGGACTTCTGCAAGCAGCGCGAGATCCCGGCCATCGTGAAGGGCCTGCGCGCGGTCAGCGACTTCGACTACGAGTTGCAGATGGCCCAGATGAACATCGGCCTCACCGGTGTCGAGACCCTCTTCGTCCCCACCAACCCCGCCTACAGCTTCCTGTCCTCGAGTCTGGTCAAGGAAGTCGCCCAATGGGGCGGCGACATCTCCCACTTGGTGCCGTCCGTCGTCCTCGACGCGCTCAAGCCCAAACTCCGACAGCGCTAGGCTCTCCCCCGTGGACGTCCAGAAGAAGCTCGATGAGATCGCGGCCACCGTGGCTAACGCCCGGTCGATGCCGATGTCGGCCTCCTGCGTGGTGAACCGTGCCGAGCTGCTCGCCATGCTCGACGAGGTCGCCGCCGCGCTTCCCGACTCCCTCTCCCAGGCGCAGGCACTGCTCGGCGACCGGGAGACGATGGTCGGGGAGGCCCGAGCCGAAGCCCAGCGGATCATCGAATCGGCCCACGCCGAACGCGGATCGCTGGTCTCCGACACCCAGGTGGCCCGCCAGTCGCAGGACGAGGCGGAGCGGATCGTCGCCGAGGCGCGCCGCGAGGCCGCCGAGATCCGCGCCGAGGCCGACGACTACGTCGACAGCAAGCTCGCCAACTTCGAAGTGGTCCTCACCAAGACCATCGGCTCGGTCGACCGCGGCCGGGAGAAGCTGCTCGGCCACGACCCCAACGGCTACGACCAGGGTTACGACCAGGCCGAGGAGGACGCGGACGCCCCCGAGCGCAGCGCCGACCCGGAGACCCTGCGCCGCCGCGCCGACGAGTACGTGGACGCCAAGCTGGGCGCCTTCGAGGCCGTCCTGAGCAAGACCCTGGAGGCCGTCGGCCGCGGGCGCCTGAAGCTCACCGGCCACAATCCGATCGACGACCTCGCCGCGCAGATGGCCGCGCAGGACGCCGCGGACGGCGACGGCGAGCACGGCGGGCAGCGGCAGAGCGACGCCGACTACATGGCGGGCCTGGCCGCGCCCACCGCCCCCGAGCAGGCCGACCTGGCGCAGTACGGCTACGACCCGGCCCCGCAGCAGGCCGCCGCCGCGGCGGCTCCCGGCTACGGCTATTCGCAGCAGGACACCGCGTACCAGCAGGGCGGCTACCAGGGCGACAGCGGCTACCGGCCCGAGTACCAGCAGGCCGCCGCCGACTCCGGCGCCTACGTCGACTACGGCACCCAGGCCCAGGACCCGTACGGCCAGCAGCAGCCCGCGTACCAGCAGGACCCGGCGGCCGGCTACGGCTACGAGCAGCAGCAGTACGACCAGCAGATCCCGTACCAGCAGCAGGGCTATCCGCAGCAGCAGCCGCAGGGGCAGCAGCCCGCGGCGCTGGACGAGACCAGCTTCTTCGACACCGGACTGATCGACCTCAACCGGCTGAGAGAGCTGGAGCAGGGCCGCTGAGGACGCCCGCGGGAGCCTGCCGGCGGCCCCGGACAGGCTCCGTTTGGGTGCGGGCGGGGTGGTCCAGTATCCTGTCACTTCCAGCCGTGTGAATTCCCGGCGCTTTGGCCTGCCCGCCCGCAAGGGTCGCCCGCGAGGGCCGCGGGGCAGGCCGTACCGATGAAAGCAGGAAGCCCTGAACACCCGCCTCGACCACCGCAACCCACTCGTGTTCGACACACACGAGCTGGGCCGGCGTCCTGGTGCGATGAGGAAGGTCTCCCGCTCGGTGCCGGCCCCCAAGGACCTCGGCCTCGTCGATGTCATCGGGGTGCCGGAGGGCGCCACGGTCGAGCTGGAGCTCCGCCTGGAGTCGGTCATGGAGGGTGTGCTGGTCACCGGCACCGCCCATGCGCCGGTCACGGGGGAGTGCGTAAGGTGTCTGGAGCCCGTCGAGCGTGAGCTGGACGCGGAATTCCAGGAGATGTTCTCCTACCCCGACGCCGACACCAGGACCGCCCGCAAGGACGAAGCCGGTGACGACGCCGAGGACGAGGACGCGCTGGAACTCGAGGACGATCTCTTCGACCTCGAACCCGTACTGCGCGACGCGGTGGTGCTCGCACTGCCGTTGCAGCCGGTGTGCCGGGAGGACTGCGAAGGGCTGTGCTCCGAATGCGGAGTTCGCCTCGCGGACGACCCGGACCACCACCACGAGGTCACCGACATCCGGTGGGCGGCCTTGAAGGATCTCAACCAGAGTTTCGGTACCGACCATGGTGCCGACGAGAACCAGGAGAAGTAGCCGTGGCTGTTCCGAAGCGGAAGATGTCGCGCAGCAACACGCGCCACCGCCGTTCGCAGTGGAAGGCTGCGCCCGTGAGCCTGGTGGCGTGCGAGCGCTGCCACGAGCCGAAGCTCCAGCACATCGCGTGCCCGAGCTGCGGCACGTACAACCGCCGTCAGGTCATCGACGTCTGATCGGCAGGTGACAGGCTCCATGTCAGACGCCTCAGCGCCACAGTCGGCCACGGCGGACAAAGCCTCGTCCCCCACGCTTCTGGAAGGGCGGCTCGGGTACACCCTCGAGCCCGCCCTTCTGGTGCGTGCGCTGACCCACCGCTCGTACGCGTACGAGAACGGCGGGCTGCCCACCAACGAGCGGCTGGAGTTCCTCGGGGACTCCGTGCTCGGCCTGGTGGTCACCGACACCCTCTACCGCACCCACCCCGACCTGCCCGAGGGCCAACTGGCCAAGCTGCGGGCCGCGGTGGTCAACTCGCGTGCCCTGGCGGGCGTGAGCCGCGGGCTCGACCTCGGCGCGTTCATCCGCCTGGGCCGGGGCGAAGAGGGCACCGGCGGCCGGGACAAGGCATCCATCCTCGCGGACACCCTGGAAGCCGTCATCGGCGCGGTCTATCTCGACCAGGGGCTCGAAGCGGCCTCCGAGCTGGTGCACCGGCTCTTCGACCCGCTCATCGAGCAGTCCTCCAACCTCGGTGCGGGACTGGACTGGAAGACCAGCCTCCAGGAACTCACCGCAGCCGAAGGGCTCGGCGTTCCCGAGTACGTGGTCACCGAATCAGGACCCGACCACGAGAAGACCTTCACGGCTGCCGCCCGCGTCAGTGGCGTCGAGTACGGCACCGGCACCGGCCGCAGCAAGAAGGAAGCCGAGCAGCAGGCGGCGGAGTCCGCCTGGCGCTCCATCCGCGAAGCCGCCGCCTCAGCGGCGAGCTGAGCCCCGAAGGGGCGCGGGAACCGCGCGATCGGCCGCGACGCGGCCGCAGGTCACCACCGGCCCCGGCGGGGCGGGCCGGTCGTCTCCCGACCACCGGCCGTGGGGGGCCTGCCGCGCGGTTCCCCGCGCCCGTGGCAGGGGCACACGCACCCGCGTGGACCATGAGGGGATGTCATGCCGGAGCTGCCGGAGGTGGAGGTCGTCCGGCGCGGACTCTCGCGCTGGGTCTCGGGCCGCACCGTCGAGACGGCCACCGTTTTCCATCCGCGGGCCGTACGGCGGCACGTGGCCGGGCCCGAGGACTTCGCGGCGCGGCTCAAGGGCGCGGCGATGGGCGAGGCGCACCGCAGGGGCAAGTATCTGTGGCTGCCGGTCACCGAGGACCTGTCGCTCATGGCCCACCTGGGGATGAGCGGTCAGCTTCTGGTGCAGCCGCAAACCGCGGCGGCCGAGACCCACCTGCGGATCCGTATCCGTTTCCAGGACACCCTCGGCACCGAACTGCGCTTCGTCGACCAGCGCACCTTCGGCGGGCTGTCCGTGCACGAGGCGGTGCCGGGCGCGGCGGACGGCCTCCCGGCGGTCCTGGCGCACATCGCGCGCGACCCGCTGGACGACGCCTTCGACGAGGACGCCTTCCACACGGCGCTGCGCCGCAAGCGCACCACGATCAAGCGGGCGCTGCTCGACCAGTCGCTGATCAGCGGGGTCGGCAACATCTACGCCGACGAGGCGCTGTGGCGCACGCGGCTGCACTACGAGCGGCCGACGGCGTCGATGACCAGGCCGCGTACGGCGGAGCTGGTCACGCACATCCGCGAGGTGATGGGCGACGCGCTCGCCGCGGGCGGCACCAGCTTCGACAGCCTGTACGTCAATGTGAACGGTGAATCGGGCTACTTCGACCGGTCGCTGGACGCGTACGGCCGTGAGGACGAGCCGTGCCGCCGCTGCGGCACACCGATCAGGCGCCGGCCGTGGATGAACAGGTCGAGCTACTTCTGCCCGCGCTGTCAGCCGGTGCCGCGCTCCGCGTCGTAGCGCTCGCGCGCGGCCAGCACCTCCGGCATCCGGCCCTCGACCAGCGCGATCAGTGACAGCAGGCGCGCGGCGGTGTCCCGGCCGAGCGGGGTGAGCCGGTATTCGACGTGCGGCGGATTCGTCGGCCGCGCGTCCCTGACGACCAGGCCGTCGCGCTCCAGCGCGTGCAGCGTCTGCGACAGCATCTTCTCGCTGACCCCGTCCACGCGGCGGCGCAGCGCGTTGAACCGCAGCGTGTCCTCGTAGAGCGCGCCCAGCGTCAGGCCGCCCCACCGCCCGGTGACGTGCTCCAGCGTCCCGCGCGACGGGCAGGAGCGCGCGAAGACGTCGAAGGCGAGCCCGCCGTCGTCCTTCACGGTGGCCCCGGCGCACTCCGCCGTCCGGTCGCTGTCTGCCATACGCCCAGCGTACCCCCGCACAGCGCTCACCTCAGGGGTGCGCGATCCCCCGGTTAGCGCCCTGGCCAGGGCGGCTCCGGCTCCCACGGCTCCCACGGCTCCACAGGCCGCGACGGCTCCAGCGGCCTCAGAAGCCGAAGTCCTGGGTCCACCAGGGGCCGCCGCTGCCGTAGTGGATGCCGACGCCGAGGGTTTTGTAGTCGCAGTTGAGGATGTTGGCGCGGTGGCCGGGGCTGTTCATCCAGGCGTCCATGACGGCCTGGGCGGTGGCCTGGCCGCGGGCGATGTTCTCGCCGCCGAGGTTGGTGATGCCCAGGGCCTTGGCGCGGTCCCACGGGGTCTTGCCGTCGGGGTCGGTGTGGTCGAAGAAGCCGCGGGCGGCCATGTCCTCGCTGAACGCCTGCGCGAGGCCGTCGAGGGAGGAACTGGCGGTGAGCGGCGAGCAGCCCGCGCTCGCCCGCTGGGTGTTGACCAGGGAGAGGATCGCCGCGCGGGCCGCCGTGACGGCGTCGGCGGAGGCCGGGGCGGCGGTCGTGGGCGGCTGGGTGCGGGCCGCGGTGGTGGTCGGCACCGGGGTGGTGGGCGCGGCCGTCGTACGGGTCGGCGTGGGGGCGGCGGCCGGGCTGGTGGCCGTACGGGACGGCGTCGCCGTGTTCGACCGCATCGTGCCCGGCTTCGACGGCGTACCGGAGGACGGGGTACCGGGGGAGCCGGTGGTCTGCCCGGGGGTCGGCACCGTGCTGTCGCCCAGCGGCGAGGGCATGTCGCTGCCGTCGCGCGACGGGTCCGCCGGGCCGTCGGCCTGCGTGTGGCCCGCGTCGCCCTGGCGGTAGTCGAGACCGGCGGTGAGGCCGCTGAGCATCCCGGAGGACGCGGCGACCGCGCCCACGGCCATCGCGGCCGACGTGGCGAGCAGTCCGGTACGGACCGGGTGGTGCTTACGGCGCCCGCGGTGCGAGCGGGGTCCCGTCTCCGGCGCTGCCGGTTGCGCATGACGGCTGTGACGGCCCATCCTTCGCGCTCCTCTGGTCGGCTCGGTTCTGGCGGCCCGATTCGGCGGATTAACCCGAACGGGTGACCCCGTTGTCGGGTGACTGTAGCGAATGACGCCGCCCGCCGATGTGCTGCTGATCCAACTGGCGGGATAGCGTGCGGACATGAACGAAGATGTCCGGCTCACCGCGTGGGTGCGCGGCCGCGTCCAGGGCGTCGGCTTCCGGTGGTGGACCCGGGCCACCGCCCTGGAACTGGGCGGCCTCGTCGGCTACGCGGGCAATCTGGGCGACGGCCGGGTCCAGGTCGTGGCCGAGGGCACGCGCGAACAGTGCGAGCGGTTGCTGGAGTGGCTGCGCCGCGGGGACACGCCCGGACGGGTCGACGGAGTGACCGAGATCTGGGGCCGGCCGCGGGGCGGATACGAAGGTTTCGAGATCCGCTGAGCAATTTGGTTGCCATACGACGATCGCCGTGTCAGGCTGCCCCCATCGAGCATGATCCCTATGCCACGCGGGCAGCCCGCGGCGCCGTCAGCGCCGTGTTTTCTGAGGCGGACCCGACGACTGGGCTGTGATCGTGTTGACCGTCCCGTTATTTGGTGAGACTCTGGAAGCCCCGCGCATCGTGGCTCCAGGATTGTTCAGCGGCGGTCACGGCACTCACCCTGCGCGGGCGAGCAACCCTCACCCACGACCCAAACCGCATTCGGTCGGTCACTCAGCGTGGAGGACCATCCATCATGGCAAAGGCGCTTCTCGGTTACGTCGGCGGTCCCGACCCGCGACTTCTCGCCGAGATGCGAAGGCTCCAGCAGCGCGTTCAGGATCTGGAATCCGAGCTTGTCCGGATGCAGGCCGAGAACGACGCTCTGACTGTCGCATCGCACGAAGAGTCGCTGCTCAGCAGCATCGACGTATCTCGCGCGGAGCCCGTGCTCGCCTGAACCGGTCCCCGGCCCGGACAGGTGTCCCCGGACACCGCCTGAGAATCTGCAGAATCCGCGAGGGACGCTTCGGCGTCCCTTTCGTCATTCCGCGCGCTGTCCCCTCGCCCTGCTCCCCACCCGCTCCCCGCCTGGACGTCGCTTCTTAACGCATGATGTGCCCTGCGCCTTCCTCGGTGAAACCGAGGACGGCTAGTAGAGTCGACCGGCGTGCATCTCAAGAGCCTCACGCTGCGCGGTTTCAAGTCGTTCGCCTCGGCGACGACCCTGCGCTTCGAACCCGGAATCACCTGCGTCGTCGGCCCCAACGGGTCCGGCAAGTCCAATGTGGTGGACGCGCTGTCCTGGGTCATGGGCGAGCAGGGGGCCAAGTCGCTGCGCGGCGGCAAGATGGAGGACGTCATCTTCGCCGGCACCACGGGCCGCCCCCCGCTGGGCCGCGCCGAGGTGTCCCTGACCATCGACAACAGCGACGGCGTCCTGCCGATCGAGTACGCCGAGGTCACCATCACGCGGATCATGTTCCGCAACGGCGGCAGCGAGTACCAGCTCAACGGCGACACCTGCCGCCTGCTGGACATCCAGGAACTTCTCTCCGACTCCGGTATCGGCCGCGAGATGCACGTCATCGTCGGCCAGGGCCAGCTCGACTCCGTACTGCACGCCGACCCGATGGGCCGCCGCGCCTTCATCGAGGAGGCCGCGGGTGTGCTCAAGCACCGCAAGCGCAAGGAGAAGGCGCTGCGGAAACTGGACGCGATGCAGGCCAATCTCGCCCGTGTGACGGACCTCACCGGTGAGCTGCGCCGCCAGCTCAAACCGCTCGGCCGCCAGGCCCAGGTCGCCCGCCGTGCCGCCGTCATCCAGGCCGACCTGCGCGACGCCCGGCTGCGGCTGCTCGCCGACGACCTGGTCACGCTGCGGGAGGCGCTGAGCGCCGAGGTCGCCGACGAGGCCGCGCTCAAGGAGCGCCGCGACGCCGTCGAGACGGAACTGGCCGCCGCCGTCCAGCGCGAGGCCCGCCTGGAGGAGCAGGTACGCGCCCTGTCGCCGCGGCTGACCGACGCGCAGGCCACCTGGTACGCGCTGTCCCAGCTCGCCGAACGCGTACGCGGCACGATCGGCCTCGCCGAGCAGCGGCACCGGCACGCCACGTCCCAGCCCGCCGAGGAGCGGCGCGGCCGGGACCCGGAGGACATGGAACGCGAGGCCGCCCGCATCCGCGAGCAGGAGGCCGAGCTGTCCGAGGCGCTGGACGCGGCCCAGCGCGCCCTGGACGACACCGTCGACCACCGCGCCGAGCTGGAGCGCCGGCTCGCCGAGGAGGAGGCCCGGCTCAGGACCGCCGCCCGCGCCATCGCCGACCGCCGTGAGGGCCTGGCCCGGCTGCACGCCCAGGTCAACGCCGCCCGCTCCAAGGCCGCCTCCGCCGAGGCCGAGATCGGCCGCCTCGCCGCCGCCCGCGACGAGGCCCGCGACCGGGCGGAGTCCGCGCAGGGCGAGTACGAGGAACTGCGCGCGCAGGTCGACGGCCTGGACGCGGACGACTCGGAGCTGGAGGAGCGGTTCCAGGCCGCGCGCCGCGAACAGGCCGCGGCGGAGGAGGCGTTCAGCGCCGCGCGCGAGGCCGCCACCGCGGCGGAGCGCCGCCGGTGCCGTCCTTGCGGCGGAGCGACGGCGCGAGCGCGTCCCGGCGGGCGGCGACGGC
>NZ_JBEXNE010000043.1:0-49286 GCF_040610915.1 Streptomyces sp. NPDC003300
GCTGGCCAACGTGTTCCTGGTGCTGCCCAGCGTGCCGCTGACGATCATCCTGGCCGCGTATCTGCCGCACAGCGGCTCGCTCGGCATCATCCTGGCCCCGCACCCCCCGAAGGACAACTCCGTTACGGCGTCGTCTTCGTGATGATCACGCTGCCCTTGCCCGCGACCGAGCCGCGCGCGTTGAGCAGTTGCACCTCACCGAAGAACTTGCGTCCCTCGGGTGCCGCGGCCGAGGCCAGGAGCGAGGCCGAGACCTTGGCGGAGGCGCCGTGCGGCAGGTTGACCGTGGTGGTGTCGTCCACCGTGACCGTACCGAGGGCGTCGGAGAAGTAGACGTCCTCGTAGTCGTAGGTGGTCGTCCCTGCCGGTACGGCGTAGGCGTCCACCTCGAAGGTGTACGTCCCCGCGGGCGGGTTGGCCAGGCTGACCCGCTCGTCGGAGCCGCCGCTGGCGGACTGCGCGACGAGCACCCCGTCCCGGTAGACGTACAGGTCGAGGTCGGCGGCCGTGTCGGACGTCCCGCCGATCGACACGTCGAGCCGGGAGGCGCGGGGCCGAGCGTCAAGGTGGTGGTCTGCGTGTCACCGTCGGCGATCGTCGGCTTGGCGGTGAACGCCGAGCCGAGCGGGCCGCCCTTGAGCTTGCCCTGGATCGGGGCGAAGCCGTTGGTGACCGTCCAGTCGACCGGGGTCGGCGTGCCGACCTTGGCCTCGGGAACCGTCTTGACCGCCGGGTCGAAGGCCACGCCGAGCAGCGTCACCGACAGGTTGTACGGGTTGTCGAGCTGCGGCGAGGTGCGGCGCGCCTCGACCGCGATCTCCCACACGCCCGGCATCGGGTTGGCGTAGGAGCGCACGTCCGGGCGGCACTTGTTGTTGGGGTTGTCGTAGTTCGGGTAGCAGTCGATGGTCTGGGTCGAGTCGAGCGGCACGCCGTACGGGTGCATCGTCAGGAACCGGGTCTGGCTGCCGGTCTTGAGCCCGTCCATGGCGACCTCCAGCGAGGTCGCGCCCGCCGGGACCGTCACGAAGTACGACCTCGTGGTGTCGCGCTCGATGCTGCCGGAGCGGGTCAGCGTGTACGACGGGCCCGCGACCGGGGTGGAGACGAGCACCGCGGCCGACATCTGCGAGTCGATGCCGCGGGTCAGCGGGTCGTCGATGTTCAGCAACGCGCTGTGCGCGCCCACCGACTTCGGCTTCGCGGTGACCTTCACGGTGACCGGCTTGTTCAGCGGCAGCAGCACCAGCGGGCTGGCCACCTTGAACGTGCCGTCGTTGTGCGCCCAGGTGAGCGTGTGCAGTTGGGCGTAGACCGGACCGCTGGTACGGGTCACGGTGACGTCGTACGTCCGCGACTGCCCGGCCTGGAGGCCGCCTTCACGGTCGTACACGCCGGTGCCGAAGCCCGGGGTGACGAGGTAGTCCTTCAGCACCGTGTTGACCGGCGCCTTGACCGTGTACGTGTTGGTCTTGCCGCCCTGCTTGAGCAGGTTCCAGGCCGGGCCGACGGCGATGAGACCGGCGCCCTGGTCGATGGTCTGCGTGCCGGGGATCGACTTGGCGGTGCTGGTCAGCGCGGTACGGAGCTGCGCGGGGCTGACCGTCAGGTGCTTGGCCTTGGCCGCGGACAGCAGCAGCGCGGAGGCTCCGGCGGCCTGCGGGGACGCCATCGAGGTGCCCTGGAGCATCGCGTAGCCGGGCGGCAGGGTGTAGCCCGCCTCCTTCACCGGCCCGCCCGGCTCCCAGGTCGGGATGGTGTTGATGGACGCGCCGGGCGCGGTGATGACCGGGGCGAGGCCGCCGTCCTCACGCGGGCCGCGCGAGGAGAAGGGCATCATCGAGTACGGAACGGTCATCTGCGAGCCGTAGTTGGCCGCCCAGGTCTCCTTGGAGATGGACGCGCCGACGCTGAGCACGTGGTCCGCGAGGCCGGGGTCGCCGATGGTGTTGACGCCGGGGCCGTCGTTGCCCGCGGAGATCACGAGCTGTATGCCGTAGGTGTCGATCAGCTCCTTGTAGAGCTGGTCGCGGGCGCTGGCACCGTCGTTGAGGGCGCCGAGACCGCCGATGGACATGTTGACCACGTCCACGTGCCGGTTGACGACCAGGTCGATCATGCCCTCGGTGAGCGCGATGCTGGTGCAGCCGCCGCTCCAGGTGCAGGCGCGCGAGGAGACGATCTTCGCGCCGGGCGCCGCGCCGTTCATCTTGCCGCCGAACAGGCTGTTGGCGGAGGTGATGCCCGCCACGTGCGTGCCGTGCTCGGACTCCACGAGGCCGAAGTTCACGAAGTCCGCGGTCTTGCCGACCCAGGTCCCGCCGTAGGGGTCCATGGGCACGTTCTTGCGGATCTCGACGGTGAACGGGATCGACTCGGAGATCGGCGTCGCCGGGTTGTCGGTGCCGAAGTGGCCGATCTGGAAACCGTCCTTGTACGGCTTCATCGCGGTGTCGTCCGTGAAGTCGCCGTTGTCGTTCAGGTCCACGCGGACCGTACCGGCGGCCGGGTCGTACAGCACGCCCCACTTGTCGGTGGTGTCGCCGTCGCGGTTCAGGTCGCCGTTCATGTCGCCGCCGATGGTGGCGGATTCGGCGAACGTGCTGAAGTAGTAGTTCCCCGCGGGCGCCTTCCAGGTGCGTCCCGAGGAGGTGAAGGCCGGGCCGGAGACCGCGGTCACCATCGGGCGCCAGGTGGCGTCGCCGTCGAGGATCGGGTCGGTCGCGGTGATCCAGTCGACGATCTTGCGCTCACCGGTGGTGGTCTTCTGGAGCGCCGGGTGGCCGATGTCCACACCCGAGTCCAGGATGCCGATGGTCACGCCGCGGCCGTCGTACTTCGGGTTGTCCTTGACGAAGTCGACCGCGCCGGTCTCGAACGCCGGCTGGTACGGGTTCTTGGCCGGGGTGTCCTTGCCGGGACCGGGGTACGTCGTGGCCGACGCCTTCCCGTTCTTGGCCGCCGCCGCGGTGGTGTCCGCCGCCGGGGTCGGGTCGTCGAGCTTGATCTCCTGCTTGAGGTCGATCGCGATGACCGAGGACAGCTTCTGCGCCGCCGCGATGGCCTGGTCCGCCTTGCCGGTCGGCACGGTGGCCCGCACATAGCCGATCTTGTCGTACCGCAGACCCACGCTGGCGCCCTGCGCGTCCAGCTTGTCGGCGACCTGGCCGGTGCTGCCGGGCTTGGTGGCGACCATGAAGGTGACGTTCTTGTCGCCGTCCGCCTTGGCCTTGGCCAGCAGCGAGGCGTCCGCGGACCCGAGTTTGTCCGCGGCTCCGCCCTTGTCGGCGGCGCCCTTGTCCGGCGAGCCGGGGCCGGGCGCGGGGGTGGAGGAGGGCGACGAGGGCGAGGCGGGCGCGTCCGCGATCGCGAGCGCGGGCCCGGCGGCCGACAGCGCGGCAACCAGACCCGCGGCCAGCGCGATACGGGCCGCGCGTCTCTTGCCGGGAATGTGAGCGAGTGGCATGGGCATCCCTGTTCGGACCGAGGTGGTCTGTTCGGAAAACGGAGCCGGTCGATCGCTCACATTGCTGGAATTGACTCCCCTTTGGGGAGTGTTGACCGTCCAATGGTCTGGGCATGACGTGTTTCCGCCAACCGCCATCAGGACGAATACGGTACGGGTCGGGGTAAATCGCCGGGACCCCGCTTCCTCGTGTGACGGGTGGTCACCTCGGGGTGACCACCACATACGCGGCGGGTGTCCGGTCGGCGGACGCCATCAGCGCGGTCCTGACGATCGCCGCCTGCTGCTCGGCGGAGTCCCTCAGTTTGGCCGGAGTGAGGTGGATGACGGTGATGCCCAGCGCCTCCAGCCGCTCCCGCTCACGGGCGTAGCGCGACCACACGGCGTCGTCCTCGGCGTTCTCGAAACCGTGCTCGAAGGCCCGGTCGAAGAGCTGGTCGAAGGCGCCGCCGGGACCGTACGTGCCACCCGGTCCGTACGCGTCCCCGTCCCCGTACGCGTCCGTCGCGTATACGTCGCCGTGGCCGTCCTCGCCCGCCGCCGGGCCCGGCCGTACGGTGCGCGCGTCGATCTCCACCGCCACCGCGTGCTCCGGCCAGTACGCGTCGACCCCGCCCAGCGGCGGGCCGCCCGGCAGCCGCAGGTCGACGTTCCACACCGGGTCGGGCAGCGCGTGGCGGCGCACCATCGCGATCAGCCGGTCCTCGGCGACCGACCGGCCCTCGGCGAGCAGCGCGTCCAGCGCCGCCGCCACCTGCGGCCGGTCCAGCAGCCGCGCGTGCTCCAGCTCCTCCATTACGGCGCCCGCGTCGCAGTACCCGCCGCGCACCGCCTCGGTCAGCAGCCGCCGCACCGTCTCGGCGTCGTCCAGCTCCGCGACCGCGTCGGCCAGGGCGCGCGGCACCGGCGCGCAGGGCAGTCCGGCGACCTCCTGCGGGCGGGGCAGCGCGTTGGTCCTGCGGATCGCCACGTCGCCCGCGTCGCGCAGCCTGCGCTGCCGCGGCACCAGGACGTCGATCCGGGGCAGCCCCGGCAGCGGCGGCACCGAAGAGAAGCGGTGCAGGGCGAGGGCGGCCAGCCCGGTCACCATCGCCTCCCGGCCGCCGCCGAGCGGGCCGTGCGCTCCCGGATCGCGGCCCGCGTACAGCAGCGCCGCCTCCAGGCGCTCCGCGCTGTTCGGGGGCCCGGAGTGCAGCAGGTACACCTGCGGCAGCACCTGCTGCCACGGCCCTCCCGGGCGGCACCGCTCCGCGATCACGCCCGGTGTCACGCCGCGCTCCCTGAGCTGACGGACCGTCAAGACGCTGTGGGCGGTGCGGAGGTGGTCGGCGGTGCGGTGTGAGTGGGGGTTCTCGATGCTCATGCCGTGGTCGTTCCCGCCGCCGGCCCCGTCACTAACCGCTGTTACACGCCCGTCGACAAACCCGGACAAGCCTGGGCTAAAGTCCACGTGTTCGGATGCCGAGCTTACCTTTTCACCTATTCGGGTGACCCCCTCCGGGGGGCCTGCTCTTTGCCCACCCGCCCACCCGTGCGGGTGTTTTGTCGTCTGCGGGTGCCGCTTGTGCCTGGGTCGGTGCCGGTCCGGGGTACCTCCTCGAAATCCGTATCACCTGGCCTTTGCGCATCCGGTACCCGGCCGTCAACGTATTTCTGCGGGGGCACCCCGGCCCGTCCCCTCCCGGTACGTCGGCGTCCGCCTGCCGGTGGGGGTTGCCGGGGAAGGGGGTGGGTGGGCTGAGGTGCGGGGACAGCCGACGGTCCGCTGTGGTGCCGGGGCGGGGGTGGGTGGGTCCCGGTCCGTTGGCCTCCGCCTGGCCAGTGGTGGCGGCGAGGGGTGGGTGGGCTCCGCTACGTCGGCGTCCGCCCGTGCGCTGTAACTGGGGGAGGTGTCCCTCCGCTCTGGGGATCGGCGGAGACCGCCTGTCTGCGACAGCCCTCCGCCTGCGGACCGTCCGAGGGTGCCCACCCATCCAGCCCCTTGGGTGGAGGGCGCTCGGGGCACCCTCACGATCTTGGACACCCATCCCGGCCATCCACGGACCGTCGGACGCCGATGTACCCGTACCCACCCACCCCCCTCCCGGCCACCCCCACCGGCAGGCGGACGCCGACGTACCCGAGCCCACCCACCCCCCTCCCGGCCACCCCCACCGGACAGGCGGACGCCGACGTACCGGGAGGGGACGGGCCGGGGTGCCCCCGCAGAAATGCGGTGACAGGGAGGGTGCCGAATAAGCAAAGGCCAGGTAGCCGCATTTCGAGGAGGTGCCCCGGACCGGCACCGACCCAGGCACAGGCGGCACCCGCAGACGAAGAAAACACCCGCACGGGTGGGCGGGCGGGCAAAGACACCCCCCCCGTCAGCTCACCGCAGGGACTGGGCGCGGAGCGCCCGCGCGAGGTCGTCGCGCGACTCAACGACCAAGCGCCGCAAGGCGGGCGCCGCGTCGGCGCGGGCAGAGAGCCACGCGTCGGCCGCAGCCAGCGCCTCAGGACCCTGGTGGTGCGGGAACAGACCCCGCACCACCGCCATGCCGATCTCAATCGACCGCTCGCCCCAGACGCGCTCGATCGAGGCGAAGTACGGCTCGACGTACGGCGCCGTCAACCCCCGCTGCCCCGGCTGCGCGAAGCCCGCGATGGTGGCCTCGACCAAGGCGTTGGAGAGCCGGTCGGAGTCCACGACATCGGCCCAGGCCGCCGCCTTGACCTGCGCGGAGGGCCGCGCGGCCAGGCAGCGCACCTCGTGCCGGTGACCGGAGGCGGTGTCGTCGCGGGAGCGCTCGGCCGCGACCGCCGCCGCGTCCGCGTCGCCCTCGGCGGTGAGGGTCTCGAGGAAGGTCCAGCGCAGTTCCTGGTCGACGTCGAGCCCGTCGATCTTCGCCGAGCCGTCCAACAGCCCGCGCAGCAACTGGAGATCGGCCGCCGACGAGGCCACGGAGGAGAAGAACCGCGCCCACGCCAACTGGTGGCCGCTGCCCGGCTCCGCCTGCCGCAGCTCCCGCAGCGCGCCCTCGGCGAGCGACCTGGCGGCCTCCTCGCGGTGGTCGGGCGCCACGTAGTGCGACAGCGCGGAGCGCGCCTGCTGGTGCAGCGACTGGAGCACCCCGATGTCGCTCTCGGAGCCCGCGAAGAGCAGCACGAGACCGAGGTAGTCACGGGCGGGCATCAGCCCGTCACGGGTCAGATTCCACACCGCCGACCACGCCAGCGCTCGCGCCAACGGGTCGGTGAGGTCGCCGAGATGGGCGCGGAGCGTGTCCAGTGACACCTCGTCGAAGCGGATCTTGCAGTACGTCAGGTCGTCGTCGTTGACCAGCACCAGCTCGGGCCGGTCCTGGCCGGCCAGGCCGTCCACCACGGTCACCGGGCCCGACACGTCGGTCTCGACCCGCGCGTACCGTTCGAGCGCGCCGCCCGGCACCCGCCGGTACAGGCCCACCGCGACGCGGTGCGGGCGCAGTTCGGGGTGCGACTCGGCGGCGGTCTGGAGCACCGACAGCTCGGTGATCTTCCCGTCCGCGCCGTAGACCACCTGCGGGGTCAGGGAGTTGACGCCCGCCGTCTCCAGCCACGCGCGCGACCACTGCGCCATGTCGCGGCCCGAGGTCTCGGCCAGCACCGCCAGCAGGTCGGCGAGCGTGGTGTTGCCGTACGCGTGCCGCTTGAAGTACCGGCGCGCCGCCTCCAGGAAGGCGTCCCGGCCCACGTACGCCACGAGTTGCTTGAGCACCGAGCCGCCCTTGGAGTACGTGATGCCGTCGAAGTTCAGCTTCGCGTCCTGGAGGTCGCGGATGTCGGCGACCACCGGGTGCGTGGAGGGGAGTTGGTCGGCGCGGTACGCCCACGCCTTGCGCCGGTTGGCGAAGGTGATCCACCCGGCGTCGTACTGCGTGGCCTCCACCATCGCGAAGGCGCCCATGAAGTCCGCGAAGGACTCCTTCAGCCACAGGTCGTCCCACCAGCGCATGGTGACCAGGTCGCCGAACCACATGTGCGCCATCTCGTGCAGGATGACGTTGGCCCGGCCCTCGTACGACGCGCGGGTGACCTTGCCGCGGAAGACGAACTCCTCCCGGAAGGTGACACATCCGGGGTTCTCCATCGCGCCGATGTTGTACTCGGGCACGAACGCCTGGTCGTACTTCCCGAAGGGGTACGGGTAGTCGAAGTTGTCGTGGAAGAAGTCCAGGCCCTGCTTGGTGACCGTGAAGATCTCGTCCGCGTCGAAGTGCCGGGCCAGCGACCTGCGGCACAGCGCGCTCAACGGCACGTCGAGCACCGCCCGGTCCTCGAAGGTCCGCGAGTAGTGGTCGTGCTCCACGTGGTACGGGCCCGCGACGACCGCCGTGATGTACGTCGAGATCGGCTGCGTCGGCAGGAAGCGCGACACCGCGCCGCCGCCTTCGCCCTCGTACGGCACCGGCTCGCCGTCCCGCTCGCTGTTGCTCAGCACCGTCCAGCCCTCGGGCGCGGTCACCTGGAAGGTGAACGGCGCCTTCAGGTCGGGCTGTTCGAAGTTGGCGAAGACGCGGCGCGCGTCGGCGGGCTCGTACTGCGTGTACAGATAGACCTCGCCGTCCTCCGGGTCCTCGAAGCGGTGCAGCCCCTCGCCGGTCCTGCTGTACGCGCAACGCGCGTCGACCACGAGGGTGTTGCGCTCCGCGAGGTCGTCCAGCGCGATCCGGGTGCCGTCGAAGACGGCCGCCGGGTCCAGCTCCCGGCCGTTGAGCCGGACGGAGGTGACGGCCGGGGCGAGCAGGTCCGCGAAGGACGAGGCGCCGGGTCGCGAGCACCGGAAGTCGATCACGGTCGTCGACCGGAAGGTGCGGTCCCCGCCCGCGTCGGCCGGGTCCACCGCCGACCGTACGTCGAGGGCCACGTCGTAGCGCTCGACGGACAGGATCGAGGCCCGCTCGCGGGCCTCCTCGCGGCTGAGGTTCTCGCCGGGCACGGGCGACTCCTTTGTCTGTTCTCACAGGCCCAGCGGGTCTGTGGGCTCATGGGCGGCCCCGGGGGTCTCCCGGGTGGTCACAGCGTCCCGCATCCTCCCACGGGGGGCGTACGGGGGAGGGGTACGGGGAATGCCGTCGCGCCGGTCGCGCGTTGTGCGTGACAGAGGACTCATGTCCCCGTGAGCCCACATGCCCCCCCGTGCCGCCCCGGCACGATCCGTTCGAGGAGTACGCAGTGACCGCGACCGCCCCCGAGACCGACAACCGGCCAGGCAACGACAAGACCCCGGCCGACTTCTGGTTCGACCCGCTGTGCCCCTGGGCGTGGATGACCTCCCGCTGGATGCTGGAGGTCGAGAAGGTCCGCCCGGTCGAGGTGCGCTGGCACGCCATGAGCCTGGCGGTGCTCAACGAGGACAAGCTCGACACGCTGCCCGAGGAGTACGCCACCTTCCTGCGCGACGCGTGGGGCCCGATCCGGGTCGTCGTCGCCGCCCAGCAGAAGTACGGCGAGGAGTACGTGGGCCGGCTCTACACCGCCCTCGGCACCCGCTTCCACAACCAGGGCCTGCCCAAGACCCGCGAGACCCTCGTCGCCGCGCTCGAAGAGGTCGGCCTGCCCGCCGACCTCGCCGACTACGCGGACTCCGACGAGTACGACACCGAGCTGCGCGCCTCCCACAAGGAAGGCATCGACAAGGTCGGCCAGGAGGTCGGCACCCCCGTCATCGCCGTCCCCGGCGACGACGGCGAGCAGATCGCCTTCTTCGGCCCGGTCGTCACCCCCACCCCGCGCGGCGAGGAGGCCGCCAAGCTCTGGGACGGCACCTTGCTGGTCGCCTCGATCCCCGGCTTCTACGAGATCAAGCGCACCCGCACCAAGGGCCCGAGCTTCGAGTGAGCGCGGGGGACCGGGTTCGGGACGGGGTGCCGCGCCGATGGCACATCTAGGGCTGGTGGCGCTCGTCGTGCGTGACTACGACGAGGCCATCGACTTCTACACCCGCGCGCTCGGCTTCGAGCTGCGCGAGGACACGCCCCGCGCGGACGGCGGCCGGTGGGTGGTGGTCGCGCCCCGCGGCTCGTCCGAGACGGCGCTGCTGCTCGCCCGCGCGGGCAACCTCGCCCAGGCGGACCGCGTGGGCGACCAGACCGGCGGCCGGGTCGGCCTCTTCCTCACCACCGACGACTTCGACGGCGACTACAAGCGGATGGTCGCCGCCGGGGTCGTCTTCGAGGAGGAGCCGCGCTACGAGCCGTACGGCGCGGTCGTGGTCTTCCAGGACCTCTACGGCAACCGGTGGGATCTGATCGAACCCCACAAGTGACGTTGACCGGCACGGCAGTCGGGGCGGGCCCGCGAGGTCCCGCCCCGACGCATGTCACGGACGTGAGATGCCTCACGCGACCTGCCGAAACTCCCCGACTCCCCGGACCGCGCCGATAACTTGACGGTGCACGGAAGTCTCCAACCGGTCGCTCGCGGCTTTGTTCCCTTCTCACGATGATCACGCTCGGCCGCTGCGTTAGCGTCACGGTGTCCCCGACCGTCCTCACCCCGCGGAGTACCGATGACCACCGCCGAATCCGTCGCCGTTTCCCGAGCCCCCGGAGCGGTCCTGGCCGACCTGCTGCCCGCCTCGCGCGTCCGCGACACCGCTCTGGTCGTCGGCGGCGCGGTGCTCACGGGCCTGGCCGCGCAGCTCTCGGTCCCGGTGCACGGCTCGCCCGTCCCGGTCACCGGCCAGACCTTCGCCGCGCTGCTGGTCGGCACCGCCCTCGGCGCCCGCCGCGGCTTCGCCGCCCTCGCCCTGTACGCCGCCGCGGGTGTCGCCGGGCTCCCCTGGTTCTCCGAGGGCGCCTCCGGCTGGTCCATGCCCAGCTTCGGCTACATCCTCGGCATGCTCCTGGCCTCCGGCGTGGTCGGCGCCCTCGCCCGCCGCGGCGGCGACCGCACTGTCGCGCGCACCGCGGGCGTCATGGTCCTCGGCTCCGCGGTGATCTACGCGATCGGCGTCCCCTACCTCGCCTGGTCCGCCCATCTGTCCGCGTCCCAGGCCGTCTCCCTCGGCCTGACCCCGTATCTCCTGGGCGACGCGCTCAAGGCCGTCCTGGCGATGGGCCTGCTCCCCGCGGCCTGGCGGCTCACCCGGTAGGGCACTCCCGCTCCGGCCCGCCGGACATGCAAAACTCATCGCATGCGCGTTTACCTCGGGTCCGATCATGCCGGTTTTGAACTCAAGAACCACCTCGTGGAGTGGCTGACCGTCCACGGCCACGAGCCCGTGGACTGCGGGCCGCACATCTACGACGCGGTGGACGACTACCCGCCGTTCTGCCTGCGGGCGGCCGAGGGCGCGGCGGGGGAGCCGGGCAGCCTCGGCATCGTGATCGGCGGGTCGGGCAACGGCGAGCAGATCGCCGCGAACAAGGTCAAGGGCGTCCGCGCGGCGCTGGCGTGGAGCGAGCAGACCGCGTCGCTGGCGCGGGAGCACAACGACGCGAACGTGCTGAGCATCGGCGGCCGGATGCACACCGAGGCGGAGGCCACGAAATTCGTGGAGATCTTCCTCGCCACCCCGTACTCGCACGAGGAGCGCCACCAGCGCCGTATCGACATGCTGAGCGCGTACGAGGCCACCGGCGAGCTGCCGCCGGTCCCGGACCACCACCCCCGCCAGGGCTGACGCGGGCGATGCCGGAAGGCCACACGATCCACCGCCTGGCCGCCGACCACCGCGAGCGGTTCGGCGGCGGGGCGGTCCGGGCGAGCAGCCCGCAGGGCAAGTTCTCCGACAGCGCCGCGCTCGTCGACCGGCAGGTGCTGGAGAGCGCCGAGGCCCACGGCAAGCACCTGTTCCTGGGCTTCGGCGCGACCGGCTGGGTGCACATCCACCTCGGCCTGATCGGCAAGGTCACCTTCGGCGACGGCAAGGCGCCCCCGCCGACCGACACCGTACGGCTGCGGCTGGCGAACCGCGCGCACTGGGCGGATCTGCGCGGCCCGGCCGCCTGCGAGCTGATCACCGAGCCGGAGAAGCGGGCGATACACGACCGCCTCGGCCCCGACCCGCTGCGGCCGGGCGACGACCCGGAGCGGGTGTGGCAGCGGCTGTCCCGCTCCCGGATCAGCGTCGCCGCGCTGCTGATGGACCAGAAGGTCATCGCGGGCGTCGGCAACGTCTACCGCGCCGAAGTGCTCTTCCGGCACGGCGTCGACCCGTTCCTGCCGGGGCGTGAACTGCCGCGTCAGCGGTGGGACGCGATGTGGTCCGATCTGGTGACGCTGATGCGCGAGGGCGTACGGACCAACCGGATCGACACCGTGCGCCCCGAGCACACCCCTGAGGCGATGGGCCGCCCGCCGCGCCAGGACGACCACGGCGGCGAGGTGTACGTCTACCGGCGCACCGGACAGCCCTGCCTGGTGTGCGGCACCGGGATCAGCACCCGGCCGCTCGCGGCCCGCAATCTCTTCTGGTGCCCGGTCTGCCAGCCCGCGCATCCGCCGGTGAGCTGACCGATCTCAGAAGCCGTGCGGCAGCCACGGCTCGACGTCCCCGCGGAACGCCCTGGACGCCTCCGCCAGCGCCCCCGGCCGCAGTTCACGTACCAGCCCCGCCTCCGCCTGCCCGCGCAGCGTCGGCCCGCCCAGGTAGGCCGCGCCCAACTCCTTGACGGACAGCGCCAGGTCGGCCGCGTCCGCGGTCCGCTCGCACGTCGCGCCCTTCGCGTCGCCCGACAGCCGCCAACGCCCGGCGTTCCAGGGGCAGAAGGCGTCCTCCACCTCCAGCACCACATCCACCGGGGCGGTGTACGTCCGCGCCTCCAGCGCCTCGCCGAGATTCACCAGGCGCACGTGCAGGCTGTCGCGGAAGGCCAGTTCACCGCGGCGTACGTCGGACAGGAGGTGCAGCAGCGGGTCGTCGACCGGCCGGTTGTAGAACGCCACCCGCGAGGTGAGGTCGATGGAGGACAGATAGCGCCACAGCGCCGCGTAGACCGCCGGGTCCAGCGCCTCGACGTCGCTCAGCTTCACGATGTTGTCGGGACCGAAGGAACTCCACGACAGCTTCACCGAGTAGCGCGCGTAACCGCGTACCTCACCGTCCACCTCGGCCACCACGCACAGCCGCTCGCCCGCGCCGTCCCGGCTCGCCGGGGCGTCGAGGAGCGGCACCCGCTCCCAGCCGGGCCGCCTGGCCAGCATGCCGGGCCGGGTCGGCACCACCCGCGCGTAGACGGCCTCGCACGCCTCGCCCGCCGCCTCCAGCGGCACCAGCCGCAGCCGTACGTCGTCCACGCCCGGCAGGGCCCTGACGGCGGTCCTGGTCGTGTCGACGTTGCCGCGGAGCTGCAACGTGCCCGTGCCGTAGCCGAACCGGCCGTAGATCGCCGGTTCCGACGCGGTCAGCACGGCGAGCGGTTCGGGTCCCTCGCGCACGTCGTCGAGCTGCCTGCGCATCATCGAGGTCAGCACACCGCGGCGGCGGTGCGTCGGCTGCACGCTCACCATGGTCACGCCCGCGGCGGGCAGCGACGCCCCGCCGGGCACCGTCACACGGAACGAGAAGGCGCCCGCGGTGCCGACGATCTCCCCGCCGTCCCACACCGCCAACGACCTTTCCAGCTCGGTCAGTTCACGCCACAGCCCCCGCTCCTCCGGGGGCTCGGCCGGCCCGCCGAAAGCCCGCTCCAGGCGGCCGTAGAACTCTTCCCAGTCGTCCCGTTCCAGCACCCGCAGTTCCGTCGTCATAGGCCCTGCCTACCAGCCGCGCCGTCCGCGGGCGAACGTATTTCCGCCGTCTACGTGACAGGTCGGGGGGTATCCGCCCTGCACGGCGGGGCGAACGGTCGATAGGGTCGCCAAGACATGGCAAAGGGCGTCGCGGGCGAGGGGCTCGGGCTGCGGTGGAGCAGATGGCTGCACCGGGCCCGGCTCGGTGTGCGCAGGGCCGGGGTCGACTACTTCCGCGGCGGCGCCTCCGACTGGGTCGGCCTCACCGTACTGATCCTCACCGTCCCCGCGCTGGCGTACACCACCGTGAGCCTGCCCGTCTGGTGCCCGCCCAGCTCCCTGGTCCTGCCGATCCTCACCGGCGGCCTGCTGCTGCGCCCCTCCAGCCTGCTGCTCCTCTACGCGGCCTCCGCCGTCGCGCTGGTCGCGGAATCCGCGGCGCTCGGCCCGTACCGCGAGGGCCCGGCCCGCGTCACGCCCGGCACCGTCCTGGTGGTCACCGCGGTGGCGCTCACCGGCCTGGTCATCGCCCAGTTCAGGGCGCGGGTCGGCGTGCCCTGGCGGGGCGGCCACACCATGCTCTTCGACCTCAGGGAGCGGATCAGGGTCCAGAGCAGACTGCCGCGGCTGCCCGCGGGCTGGCACGCCGAGATGGCGCTGCGTCCGGCGGGCGGCCAGTCCTTCTCCGGCGACTTCGTGGTGGCCACCCGCGGTTCGGTCGGCGGCCGGACGCTGGAGGCCGTGCTCACCGACGTCTCCGGCAAGGGCATGGACGCCGCCTCCCGCTCGCTGCTGCTGTCCGGCGCCTTCGGCGGCCTGCTCGGCTCGCTGCCGCCGCACTCCTTCCTCACCGCCGCCAACGGCTATCTGCTCCGGCAGAATTGGGACGAGGGCTTCGCCACTTCCGTGCACCTGGTGCTCGACCTGGAGAGCGGCGACTACGAACTGCTGTCCGCCGGGCACCTCCCAGGGGTGCAACTGCACGCGGGCAGCGGCCGGTGGGAGGAGAAGGCCGCGGAGGGCCCGCTGCTCGGGGTCTACGACGGGGCCGAATTCCACGGCGTGAAGGGGACGTTGCGCTCGGGGGACGTCCTCATGCTGTTCACGGACGGCCTGGTGGAGACGCCGGACAAGGACATCTCCGAGGGCATCGACCGGCTGATCGGCGAGGCGGACCGCTTCGTGGCGACCGGATTCCGGGGCTCCGCCTGGCGGTTGATCGAAGCGGTCGCCAAGGATGTCAACGACGACCGGGCGCTACTCGTGGTGTGCAGGGACTAGCCGACGGGAATGGGACTATGGGCCTTCGGGTCCAACTGTCGTTCCCCGATGGCACCATGGGACCGGGCGGGGCGGGGGCGCGGCTCCATGCTCCCGGACCGGCGAGGCGTACCGTGAAGAGGAAGTGAACCGCTGTGGCCATCTCCCTGTCCGTAGTGCTGTTGCTGGCGATCATCCTGGTGGTCATGATCCGGGGGAAGAGCATCAAGGTGGGTCCGGCGATAGTGGCGGCCCTCTTCGGTTTCTTCCTCGCCTCCACCAACATGGCGCCGTCGGTCAACCGATTCCTGACCTCACTTGCCGACACCATCAACCAGATAAAGCTCTGACGCGGGCAGCGCCTGCGGGGCCGCCTCCAGAATCCGCCGCAACGCGGCGGTGGCGGTGCCCGTGCCGGACCGTCCGTCCTGCTCCGAGGGCAGGCGGGGGAGGTCCGAGGACGGCGACGTGAGCGAGAGCAGCGTCGCCAGCACCGCGATACGTGTCTGGCCGGGACGCAGAGTGCCCGCCAGCAGCCCGCCCGCCGCCACCAGGTCGACCGCCCCGCCGCCGGTGTAGAGCGGCGCCACCGCGCCCGCCGCGACCCGCGTGCTGACCGCGACCAGGACGCCGTCCGCCGTCGCCTTCCGTACCGCCTCCGCGACCTGCGGATTCGCGTTCCCCGCGCCCGTGCCGACCACGACGACGCCGCGCGCGCCCGCGCCCAGCGCCGCCTCGAAGAGCACGGTGTCGCCGTCGCTGTGGTGCATCAGGACGTCCACCCGCGGCGGTACGGCGCCGGGCGCGGGCAGCGGCAGCGGCTCGGGGCGCGGACGGCGGCGGCCCCACGTCACCCGGCCGAACTCGACGCGGCCCAGCGGCAGTCCGTCCGGCGCGCCGAAGGCGTGCGCGTCCACGGTGTGCTGCTTGACGGTGCCGCGGGCGGCCCAGACCTGGCCCGCGAAGACGATCACCGCGCCGATGTCGCGGCCGGTGGCCGCGGTCAGCAGCGCGTCGTACAGATTGCCCGCCGCGTCGCCGTCCTCCGCGTCCAGCGGCTTCTGCGCGCCGGTGAAGACCACCGGGCGGCGGTCGCCGTGGAAGAGGTCGAGGAAGAAGGCGGACTCCTCCAGGGTGTCGGTGCCGTGGGTGACCACCACGCCGTCCACCGCCGGATCGGCCAGCACCTCGTGCACGGCGTGCAGCAGCCGCAGCTGGTGGTCGGTGGTCAGGCGCGAGCTGTTGACGGTGAACAGGTCCACCACCCGGACCTCGACGCCCTCGGGCACCGCGCCGGCGGCGAGCACTTCCTGCCCTGCCGCCTCCGCCGCGTACCCGTCGCCCTGCCATCGGCTGGCTATGGTGCCCCCGGTGCTGATGACCACGACGTGTCGCACGATGCCTTCGCCTCCGTCTGATTGTGCGCGTCCGGTGCGTTCGCGCGGGGCTCTCCGGACGCCGCCGGATGTCCCCACTCCTCGGGGTGACACTTACCCACTCTGCACCCGGTGCAATGATATGCGCGTAGACCTGACATTTGATTGCTCGTACCGACCGGTATTCGGCCACCGAGTGGTAGGTATTGCCACCATGGACGCCATCGACAGACGAATCTTGCGCGAGCTCCAGGCCGACGGCCGGCTGAGCAACCAGGAACTGGCCCAGCGGGTCGGCCTCACGCCCTCCCCGTGCCTGCGCCGGGTGCGGCAGCTGGAGGACGACGGAGTGATCGAGACCTACCGCGCGGTCGTCGCCCCGGCCGCCGTCGGCCGCGGCTTCGAGGTCTTCGCCTCCGTCGAGGTACGCCGCGACCGCGCCTCCGTCGCCGCCTTCGAGGCCGAGGTCCAGTCCACCCCCGACGTCGTCGAGGCCTACCGCCTCTACGGCGCCCCCGGCTGCCTCCTGCGCATCGCCGTCGCCGACTCCGACGCCTACGAGCGCTTCTGGACCGACCAGCTCATCGACCTGCCGGGCGTCAGCGACGTCAACTCCCAGATGATCATGAAGCGCATCAAGTCCCCCCAGGGCATCCCGGTCGACTAGAAGGCCGTGACCCGGGCCGACCCGAGCCGACCCCGGCCGACCCGGGCCGGTCCCGGCGCCGGTCGCGGCCCGGGGAAACAGAAAGCCCCCGGACACCGGTCGAGTGGTACCGACCGGGCCGGAGGCCGTGGAGCGGGCGACGGGAATCGAACCCGCGTAGCTAGTTTGGAAGACTAGGGCTCTACCATTGAGCTACGCCCGCGGGAGTGTGATGCGCCAGTGATTGTGGCACATCGGATAGTAGCCGGTCGAACCGGTGAACCGGCGGGGGAATACCGGCTGCCCACGCGTACGGGGGCATGTACTCTACGTGTCGCACCAGCGGGGTGTGGCGCAGCTTGGTAGCGCGTCCGCTTTGGGAGCGGAAGGCCGTCGGTTCGAATCCGGCCACCCCGACCAGCGGTTCCGCGATCCCGAGGGGATTCTGGGGGCCGGGGCACGAAGGCCCGGACCGTGCGCATTGTGGTACCGGTAGGATGGGCCGCTGGCGACCGAGCGCGCGGCATGCCGTGTACTGCTTGCCGGACGAGATCACCGGACGATCCGGCGAGATCACCGGATGATCCGGCCGCCCCCATCAACGTAAAGCCCCCAAGGAGACCCAACCGTGAAGAGCGCCGTCGAGACTCTGAACCCGACTCGGGTTCGACTCACTGTCGAGGTGCCCTTCGAGGAGCTCAAGCCCAGCCTCGACGCGGCGTACAAGAAGATCAACCAGCAGGTCACGGTGCCGGGCTTCCGCAAGGGCAAGATCCCTGCGCGCGTCATCGACCAGCGGTTCGGCCGTGGCGCGGTCCTCGAAGAGGCCATCAACGACGCGCTGCCGAAGTTCTACACGGAGGCGGTCAACGAGGGTGAGCTGAACGTACTCGGCCAGCCCGACGTCGACATCACCGAGTTCAACGACGGTGACGAGCTGAAGTTCACCGCCGAGGTGGACATCCGCCCCGCGATCGAGATCCCGGACTACTCCGGCATCGAGGTCGTCGTGGACGCCGTCGAGGTCACCGACGAGGACGTCGACACCTCGCTGGAGCAGCTCCGTGACCGCTTCGCCTCGACCACCACGGTCGAGCGCGCGGCGGCCGAGGGCGACGTCGTGATCGTCGACCTCGAAGCCTCCGTCGACGGCGAGGTGCTGGAGGACGGCGTCGCCAAGGGCGTCAGCTACACCATCGGCTCCGGCCAGCTCCTCGAGGGCATCGACGAGGCCGTCATCGGCCTGGAGGCCGGTGGCTCCGCCACCTTCACCTCCGAGCTGAAGGGCGGCTCCGCCGCCGGCAGCGCCGCCGAGGTCAAGGTCGACGTCTCCGACGTACAGGCCCGCGAACTGCCCGCCCTGGACGACGACTTCGCCCAGCTCGCGAGCGAGTTCGACACCCTTGAGGAGCTGCGCGCGGACAGCCGCAAGCGCCTGGAGCGGATGAAGCAGTACGACCAGGCGACCGCCGCCCAGGAGAAGGTCCTCGACGCGCTCATCGAGCTGTCCGAGGTGCCGATCCCGGAGAAGCTGCTCAAGGACGAGATCGAGACCAGGACCCACAACCTGGAGCACCACCAGTTCCCGCAGATGGGTCTGGACTGGGACACGTACCTGGAGCGCGAGGGCAAGACGCGCGAGGAGTACGACGCGGAGCTCGAGGCCCAGGCGGTCAAGGGCATCAAGACCCAGTTCCTGCTGGACGAGCTGGTCAACAAGGAGAAGCTCTCCGTCAACCAGGAGGAGCTGACCGAGCACCTCATGCGCCGTGCGGCGACCTCCGGGATGTCTCCCGACCAGTTCGCCCAGGCCGTCGTGGAAGGCGGCCAGGTGCCGATGCTCGTCGGCGAGGTCGCCCGCGGCAAGGCGCTCGCGGTCGTCGTGGAGTCCGTCAAGGTCACGGACACCAACGGTGAGGTCGTGGACCTCGAGGACGAAGAGGACGAGGACGGCGAGACGGTTGAGGCCGTCGAGGCCGCCGAGGCCGCCGACGAGAAGCCGGAGCCTGTCGAGCAGGCCTGAGCCCCGTCAGGGGCGCGGGGAACCGCGCGATCAGCCACGACGACGGCTGCACGTCACCACCGGCCCCGGAGGGGGCAGTCACGGTTGTTCTCGGACCACCGGCCGGTGGGGACGTGTCGCGCGGTTCCCCGCGCCCCTCGAAGCACCCGCCTCCGCGAGGTGAACGCGCAGGCACGTCCGGGCCGGGCCACCAACCCCCTGTGCCGGCGCGGCGTCTTGGTCTCCGCTGGCAGCGAACAGTTCCGCGTAGGGGATTGCTGGGCCCCACCTGCGCGTTAGGGTCCGTAAGTAGGAGGGCGGGGGCCCGGCACCAGAAGGGGTCGGCCCCGGCCCGGACGAAGACCCTGTGACGGCTTCACGGCCGTCCGACAACGAGCAGGTGGATACGTGACGACTCCGATGCCTTCCGCCGCCGGCGAGCCGACTCTCGGTGGCCTCGGCGACCAGGTCTACAACCGACTGCTCGGCGAGCGAATCATCTTCCTCGGCCAGGCGGTCGACGATGACATCGCCAACAAGATCACCGCCCAGCTCCTTCTCCTGGCAGCCGAGCCGGACAAGGACATCTTCCTCTACATCAACAGCCCCGGCGGCTCCGTGACCGCCGGTATGGCGATCTACGACACGATGCAGTTCATCAAGAACGACGTCGTGACGATCGCCATGGGCATGGCCGCCTCGATGGGCCAGTTCCTGCTGACCGCGGGCACCCCCGGCAAGCGCTTCGCCCTGCCGAACACCCGCATCCTGATGCACCAGCCCTCCGCGGGTCTCGGCGGCTCCGCCACCGACATCAAGATCCAGGCCGAGCAGTTGCTGCACACCAAGCGCCGCATGGCCGAGCTGATCGCCCAGCACTCCGGGCAGAGCTTCGACCAGATCACCAAGGACTCCGACCGCGACCGCTGGTTCTCCGCCGAGGAGGCCAAGGAGTACGGCCTGCTGGACGGCGTCATGCTGTCCGCCACGGAGGTCCCGGGCGGTGGCGGCACCGGCGCCTGATCCGTTCAGGAACCCCAGCCGACAGCACCCAGCTTCCGCATCATCACCAGGACGGTGGACGTGAACAGCATGAACTTCCCCGGCAGCGGCCTGTACGAGCGCACCGAGGCCGAGCGGCCCGGTGTGTTCGGTGCCGAGGCCCGCTACATCATTCCGCGCTTCGTCGAGCGCACCTCGCAGGGCGTGCGCGAGTACGACCCGTACGCGAAGCTCTTCGAGGAGCGCGTGATCTTCCTCGGCGTGCAGATCGACGACGCGTCGGCCAACGACGTCATGGCGCAGCTCCTGTGCCTGGAGTCCATGGACCCCGACCGGGACATCTCGGTCTACATCAACAGCCCCGGCGGCTCCTTCACCGCGCTGACGGCGATCTACGACACGATGCAGTTCGTGAAGCCGGACATCCAGACGGTCTGCATGGGCCAGGCGGCGTCCGCCGCCGCGGTCCTGCTGGCCGCCGGCAGCCCCGGCAAGCGGATGGCGCTGCCGAACGCGCGGGTGCTGATCCACCAGCCGTACAGCGAGACCGGCCGCGGGCAGGTCTCCGACCTGGAGATCGCCGCCAACGAGATCATCCGGATGCGGCAGCAGCTCGAAGAGATGCTGGCCAAGCACTCCACGACGCCGATCGAGCAGATCCGCGACGACATCGAGCGGGACAAGATCCTTACCGCCGAGGAGTCGCTGGCCTACGGGCTGGTCGACCAGATCGTCTCGACCCGCAAGACCTCTGTGACGGTCTGAACACAGTCGGACAACGGACCGGTCGCGCGGGTGGCCCTCCTTGGACTCCACTGAGTGAGTACGTCCAAGGGGGGCCCACACGGGGGTCGCGGCAAGGTACCGTCGATGAGAGAAGCACCAGGCTCCGTTGATCTCGGCGGATCCCAGGCGAAGGGGAAACACCTCGTGGCACGCATCGGTGACGGCGGCGACCTGCTGAAGTGCTCATTCTGCGGAAAGAGCCAGAAGCAGGTGAAGAAGCTCATCGCAGGCCCTGGTGTGTACATCTGCGACGAGTGCATCGATCTCTGCAACGAGATCATCGAGGAGGAGCTGGCCGAGTCCTCCGAGGTGCGCTGGGAGGACCTGCCCAAGCCGCGGGAGATCTACGAGTTCCTCGAGGGCTACGTGGTCGGGCAGACGCCCGCGAAGAAGGCCCTGTCGGTCGCGGTGTACAACCACTACAAGCGGGTCCAGGCGGGTGAGAACGCCGGCCGCGGGCACGACGACGCGATCGAGCTGGCGAAGTCCAACATCCTGCTGCTCGGCCCGACGGGCTCCGGCAAGACGCTGCTGGCCCAGACGCTGGCCCGCATGCTCAACGTGCCGTTCGCCATCGCGGACGCGACCGCCCTCACCGAGGCCGGTTACGTGGGCGAGGACGTCGAGAACATCCTGCTGAAGCTGATCCAGGCGGCGGACTACGACGTCAAGAAGGCCGAGACCGGGATCATCTACATCGACGAGATCGACAAGGTCGCCCGCAAGAGCGAGAATCCGTCGATCACCCGCGATGTGTCCGGCGAGGGCGTGCAGCAGGCGCTGCTGAAGATCCTGGAGGGCACGACGGCCTCGGTGCCGCCGCAGGGCGGGCGCAAGCACCCGCACCAGGAGTTCATCCAGATCGACACCACGAACGTGCTGTTCATCGTGGGCGGTGCCTTCTCCGGTCTGGAGAAGATCATCGAGTCCCGCGCGGGCGCCAAGGGCATCGGCTTCGGTGCGACCATCCGCTCCAAGCGCGAGCTGGACATGGCCGACCAGTTCTCCGAGATCATGCCCGAGGACCTGGTCAAGTTCGGCATGATCCCCGAGTTCATCGGACGGCTGCCCGTCATCACCAGCGTGCACAACCTCGACCGCGAGGCGCTCCTCCAGATTCTGGTCGAGCCGCGCAACGCGCTGGTGAAGCAGTACCAAAAACTCTTCGAACTCGACGGTGTGGAGCTGGAGTTCGAGCACGGCGCGCTGGAGTCCATCGCGGACCAGGCGATCCTGCGGCAGACCGGCGCCCGCGGTCTGCGGGCCATCATGGAGGAAGTCCTCCAGTCGGTGATGTACGAGGTGCCGTCCCGCAAGGACGTGGCCCGGGTCGTCATCACGGCCGATGTGGTGCACTCCAACGTCAACCCGACGCTGGTGCCGCGTGAGCCGCGCATCGTCGGCAAGGGCGAGCAGAAGAGCGCGTAGCGCCACAGATACGAGCACACGCGAAGGGGGCGCCCGGTGGATCCGGGCGCCCCCTTCCGTCTGCGCGGAACGGCCCCGCGGAACGGCTGACCGCGGAACGCTCACGCCGAACGCGTCGGCGTACGGCGTCAGTTGAGCGGGACGCGCACGTCCTTGCGGACCTTCGCGGTGAGCGCCGCCGCCTCGTCGATCGGCATGCCGCTGCCGACCCCGGTGGTGGCCGTCGCCAGGTCGACCGGCAGGGTGTAGCCGACGGTGCTGTAGTCGGCCCACAGGCAGATCGGTGTGGTGAACGACTTGCTGCCCTCGGTGTACTTGGTGTTCTGGCACGACATGACGGCGTCGTCCATGCCCGCGGGCTGCACCTTCTGCGGGCTGCCGACCAGTTCGGTCTTGCCGCCGCCGGATTCCTTGTCGTCGGCGGCCTGCTTCTTCAGGTCGGCGAACATGCCGTCGACCACCTTCTGCGGGTCCGCGACCTTGCCGTAGACACCGCTGAACTCCAGCAGCTTGCCGGTGAGTTGGGACCCGCTGGTGTAGCCCGAGCTGACCTGCTGGGGGTCGGTGACGCCGAGCGTCTTGAGCAGCGTGACGTCCTTGGCGTCGAAGCCGTCGCCGGTGTCCGCGTCCTTCGACTTCTTGTACGTCTCCGCGACGGTCTCGGGCGTGATGAGCTTGTACTGCTTGCCGTCGTTCTTGACGGTGCTCTTGCCGCCGCCGCCCTTGCCGCCGTTGGCGCTGTTGTCGCCGTCACTGCCCTTGGTGAGGAAGAAGACCCCGGCGCCGATCGCGACCAGCGCCACCACGGCGCCGATGATGATCCCGGTGCGCTTCCCGCCGCCACCGCCCTGCGGCGGGACGGGCGGCTGGCCGCCGTAACCGTAGCCCGGCTGCTGCTGCGGCTGCCCGTACGGCGCCTGCTGCGGCGGGCCCTGCTGGGGGTAGCCGTAACCGGGCTGCCCCTGGGGCTGGCCGTACGGCTGCTGCGGCGGCTGGCCGTAACCACCTTGCTGCGGCTGCTGCCCGTATCCGCCCTGCGGCTGCTGCGGCTGCGGCTGCCCGTATCCGCCCTGCTGGGGCTGGTGCCCGTACGGGTTCGGCGGCGGCTGGTTGTCACTCATGTCAGGTGGTCCCCTCGTTTACGACCGTCGGACCATCCTCGCCGATCCTTTATCGGGTTCTTACAGCGGGGGCGATACGGATTCGTAACGGGATGGTCCGCCACCGTAGAATCGTGCCGTGACCGACAACTCTCAGCAGAGCCCCGACCGCGGGCCGCACAGCACCCCCGAACTGCCGACGACCTACACGCCGGCCGAGGTAGAGGGGGCGCTGTACGAGCGCTGGGTAGAACGCGGCTACTTCGAGGCGGACGCGAAGAGCGACAAGCCCGCGTACACCATCGTCATCCCGCCGCCGAACGTCACGGGCACGCTCCACCTGGGTCACGCCTTCCAGCACACGCTGATGGACGCCCTCACCCGCCGCAAGCGGATGCAGGGTTACGAGTCGCTGTGGCTGCCCGGCATGGACCACGCGGGCATCGCCACCCAGAACAAGGTCGAGCAGCAGCTCGCCGACGAGGGCAAGTCCCGGCACGACATCGGCCGCGAGGCGTTCGTCGACCGCGTCTGGCAGTGGAAAGAGGAGTACGGCGGCCGGATCCTCGGCCAGATGCGCCGCCTCGGCGACGGCGTGGACTGGTCCCGCGAGCGCTTCACCATGGACGAGGGCCTGTCCAAGGCCGTCCAGACCATCTTCAAGAAGCTGTACGACGACGAGCTGATCTACCGCGCCGAGCGGATCATCAACTGGTGTCCGCGCTGTATGACGGCGATCTCTGACATCGAGGTCGACTACCAGGACGACGACGGCGAGTTGGTCTCGCTGAAGTACGGCGAGGGCGACGAGACGGTCGTCGTGGCGACCACCCGCGTCGAGACGATGCTCGGCGACACCGCCGTCGCCGTCCACCCGGACGACGAGCGGTACCGGCACCTGGTCGGCAAGCGGATCAAGCTGCCGCTCACCGACCGGACGATCCCGGTCGTCGCGGACACGCACGTCGACCCGGAGTTCGGCACCGGCGCCGTCAAGGTGACGCCCGCGCACGACCCGAACGACTTCGCGATCGGCCAGCGGCACGGCCTGGAGTCGCTGACCGTCATGGACGAGCGCGCGGTCATCACCGCGCCCGGCCCCTTCCAGGGCCTGGACCGCTTCGAGGCGCGGTCCGCGATCGTCGAGGCGCTGCGCGAACAGGGCCGGATCGTCGCGGAGAAGCGTCCTTACGTCCACTCCGTCGGCCACTGCTCGCGCTGCAAGACCACCATCGAGCCGCGGCTGTCCCTCCAGTGGTGGGTCAGGGTCGAGCCGCTGGCGAAGGCGTCCGGCGACGCGGTCCGCGACGGCCGGGTCAGGATCCACCCGCCGGAGCTGAACAAGCGGTACTTCGACTGGGTCGACAACATGCACGACTGGTGCATCTCGCGCCAGTTGTGGTGGGGCCACCGCATCCCCGTCTGGTACGGGCCGAACGGCCAGCAGATCTGCGTCGGACCGGACGACGAGGTGCCGTCCGGCGAGGGCTGGACGCAGGACTCCGACGTCCTGGACACGTGGTTCTCGTCCGCCCTGTGGCCGTTCTCCACGCTGGGCTGGCCCGAACAGACGCCGGATCTGGAGAAGTTCTATCCGACCGACGTCCTGCTCACCGGGCACGACATCATCTTCTTCTGGGTCGCCCGGATGATGATGTTCGGCCTGTACGCGATGGACGGCACCCCGCCGTTCCACACCATCGCGCTGACCGGCCTGGTCCGCGACGAGTTCGGCAAGAAGATGTCCAAGTCCAACCCCAACTCGGTGGACCCGCTGGACTGGATGGACGCGTACGGCTCGGACGCCGTCCGCTTCACCCTGGCCCGCGGCGCCAACCCCGGCGCGGACGTGCCGATCGGCGAGGACTGGGTCCAGGCGTCCCGCAACTTCGCCAACAAGATCTGGAACGCCACGCGCTTCGCGCTGATGAACGGCGCCACGGTCCAGGGCCCGCTGCCCGCGCCCGAGGAGCTGTCGGCCACCGACCGGTGGATCCTGTCCCGGCTGAACACGGTCGTCGCCGAGGTCAACGGCCTGTACGACGACTACCAGTTCGCGAAGCTCAGCGACAGCCTCTACCACTTCGCGTGGGACGAGGTCTTCGACTGGTACGTGGAGCTGTCCAAGACCGTCTTCTTCGCGGGCGGCGACGGCGCCCGGGTCTCCGGGCGGGTCCTGGGCGAGGTCCTGGACGTGATGCTGCGGCTGCTGCACCCGATCGTCCCCTTCGTCACCGAGACGCTGTGGACGACGCTGACCGGCGGCGAGTCGCTGGTCGTCGCGGACTGGCCGAGCGACAGCGGCTTCCGGGACGCGGCGGCCGAGGCGGAGATCGCCGAGGTCCAGCGGGTGGTCACCGAGGTCCGCCGCTTCCGCTCCGACCAGGGGCTCCAGCCCGGCCAGAAGGTCCCGGCGCTGCTGACCCTGGACGGGACGCTGCTCGCGCCGCACGAGGACGCCATCCGCCAGGTGCTCCGGCTCCAGCCCGCGGGCGAGGACTTCCACGCCACCGCGACGCTGCCGGTCGCGGGCGCCACGGTCGCGCTCGACCTGTCCGGCACGATCGACGTTCCGGCCGAGCGCAAGCGGCTCACCAAGGACCTCGGCCTGGCCGAGAAGGAGAAGGCCGACGCCGAGAAGAAGCTGGGCAACGAGGCGTTCCTCGGCAAGGCGCCCGAGCCGGTGGTGGCCAAGATCCGTACGCGGCTGGCGACCGCCGAGGCCGACATCGCCCGGATCACCGCGCAGATCGCGGCCCTCCCTTCGGCCTGACCGCACCGAGGGCCGCCCGCCCCGAAGGGCCACCGTGTGCCACGGGCCCGGACCGCGCACCCGCGGTCCGGGCCCGTGGCCGTTTCCGCTCGCGGGCTCCGTAGACTGGGCGCTGTGAGCGAGCACCCGCACAACGGCGACGGCCCCGAAGACGACGCGTACGAAATCCAGGACACCGCCTACGACGTGGACGACGACGTCGAGGACGCGGACGGGGCGGCCGACGGTACCCTCCGCGAGGCCGACCTGGCCGTCATCGAGGCGGGCAGCCGGACGCTGCGGGCCGGTGTCAGCCCGGTCGCGGCCGAGGACGACGTACCGGCGCGGCCCGCGGACCCCGCCGTCGACCGGGAGCTGCGCACGGTCGAGGAGGAGCTGCTCGGCCGCTGGCCCGAGACGAAGCTGGAGCCCTCGCTCGACCGGATCACGGCGCTGATGGACGTCCTCGGCGACCCGCAGCGCGCCTACCCGGCGATCCACATCACCGGCACCAACGGCAAGACCAGCACCGCCCGGATGATCGAGCGGCTGCTGCTCTCCTTCGACCTGCGCACCGGCCGCTACACCAGCCCGCACGTGCAGTCCGTCACCGAGCGGATCAGCCTGGACGGCGCGCCGATCTCCGCCGAGCGGTTCATCGAGACCTACCGCGACATCCAGCCCTTCGTCGGCATGGTGGACGACGCGCAGCCGCACCGGCTGTCGTTCTTCGAGGTGCTCACCGGGATGGCGTACGCGGCCTTCGCGGACGCGCCGGTCGACGTCGCGGTGGTCGAGGTCGGCATGGGCGGCGGCTGGGACGCCACCAACGTGGTGGACGGCCAGGTCGCCGTGGTCACCCCGATCGCGCTCGACCACACCGACCGGCTGGGCTCCACGCCCGGCGAGATCGCGGTGGAGAAGAGCGGCATCATCAAGAAGAACGCCACCGCCGTCCTGGCCCAGCAGCCCGCCGACGCGGCGCAGACGCTGCTCAAGCGGGCCGTGGAGGCGGACGCGACGGTCGCCCGCGAGGGCATGGAGTTCGGCGTCGTGCACCGCGAGGTCGCCGTCGGCGGGCAACTGCTGACGCTGCGCGGCCTGGGCGGCGAGTACGAACAGGTCTTCCTGCCACTGCACGGCGAGCACCAGGCGCACAACGCGGCGGTCGCGCTGGCCGCCGTCGAGGCGTTCTTCGGCATCGGCAGCACCCAGTCGCGCACCCTCGACATGGACACCGTGCGGGCCGCGTTCGCCTCGGTCACCTCGCCCGGCCGCCTGGAGGTGGTGCGCCGCAGCCCCACCGTGGTCCTGGACGCGGCGCACAATCCGGCGGGCGCGGCCGCCGCGGCGGCCGCGGTCGGTGAGGCGTTCGGCTTCACGCACCTGGTCGGTGTGGTCGGGCCGAGCGGCGACAAGGACGTACGCGGGCTGCTGGAGGCGTTCGAGCCGGTCTTCTCCGAGGTCGTCGTCACCCGTAACTCGACGCACCGCGCGATGGACGTGGACGAATTGGCGGCGCTGGCCGTCGAGGTGTTCGGGGACGACCGGGTGCAGGTCGAGCCGAGGCTGGACGACGCGCTGGAGGCGGCGATCACGCTCGCCGAGGACGAGGGCGAGTTCTCCGGGGCCGGAGTGCTGGTCACCGGTTCCGTCATCACCGTCGGAGAGGCCCGGCTGCTGCTGGGCCGCAAGTGAAGGGGGCGGGACGATGCGGACGCTGTGCGCGAGCACGCTGATCGGCGAGTTCTTCGTCATCGGCTTCGCCGGTCTGGTCGCGATGAAACATCCCGACCTGTCGATGGGCACCGTCTGGACGGTGTGCGGGATCGCCATGGCGCTGTGCGTGCTGCTGTGCGGGATGCTCACCCGGCCGGGCGCGCTGACCGTCGGCTGGGTGCTCCAGGCCGCGCTGGTGGTCAGCGGGTACTGGGTCGGCACGATGTTCTTCCTCGGCGTGATCTTCGCCGGTCTGTGGTGGGCGGCGATCCACTACGGGCGCAAGGTGGACGTCCTGAAGGCCCGGCACGCGGCGCAGGCCGAGGCGCGGGCACAAGACCGTGCGCGGGCCCAGGAAGCGTGACCCCAGCCGCACCGTCCGTCCCGTCCGTCCCGGCCCGGTGTCCGCCGGGCACCGCCCGCCCTTGTAGGCTCGTCATACTTCGCACCCCGCCGGCCGGAGCCCATACGGCCGCGCCCCCCGCGGCCGCACCCCGCCGGCCGCACGCCGCACCCGTACAGAGAACCCGTACACCGAACCCGTAGACCGCACACAGCAGGAGCCGTCCCGTGTCGCAGCGCACCCTTGTCCTTCTCAAGCCGGACACCGTCCGCCGCGGCCTGATCGGCGAGGTCGTCGGCCGCATCGAACGCAAGGCGGGCTGGACCGTCGCCGCGCTCGAACTGCGCACCCTGGACCGCGGCACGCTGGAGCAGCACTACGCCGAGCACGTCGGCCGCCCGTTCTACGAGCCGCTGATGGACTTCATGGCGTCGGGCCCCGCGGTCGCGATGGTCGTCGAGGGCGAGCGGGTCATCGAGGGCGTCCGCGCGCTGGCCGGTCCGACCGACCCGATCGCCGCCGCGCCGGGCTCCATTCGGGGGGACTTCGGGACGATTGTCCGGGAGAATCTGATCCACGCCTCGGACTCCGAGGAGTCCGCCGAGCGCGAGATCAAGATCTTCTTCCCCGGTCTGGCCTAATCCCGGGACCTGGCTGTTCGGGTACGGAGTACCGTTGCTGACGCCCCGTCGGACCAGGCGCCCGGGGGAATCCCGCCGCCCCGGGCATATGCCGTCGGCGATCGGGAACCAAACACCCCGACACGGCGTCACCATTACAGAGGTCCGCTGTGTGTTCTGATGACAATGACGTCGGAACCCCGACCCCGTGCCCCGCCGGGCGCGACTACGATGGAATCTCCGCTCAAGCTCGGGAAGGCCAGACGTATCCACATGGCGAACAACATGTCGTTCATCGGCCGTGACATGGCAGTCGACCTCGGGACGGCCAACACGCTGGTGTACGTCAGGGGCCGCGGGATCGTCCTGAACGAGCCGTCGGTCGTGGCCGTCAACACCAACACCGGCGGCATCCTCGCGGTCGGTTCCGAGGCCAAGAAGATGATCGGCCGCACCCCCGGCAACATCGTCGCGGTGCGCCCCCTGAAGGACGGCGTCATCGCCGACTTCGAGATCACCGAGCGCATGCTGCGCTACTTCATCCTCAAGATCCACAAGCGGCGGTACCTGGCCCGCCCGCGGGTGGTCGTCTGCGTGCCCTCCGGCATCACCGGAGTCGAGCGACGCGCCGTCATCGAGGCGACCACGCAGGCCGGCGCCCGTACCGTGCACATCATCGAGGAGCCGATGGCGGCGGCGATCGGCGCCGGGCTCCCGGTGCACGAGGCCACCGGCAACATGGTGGTGGACATCGGCGGCGGCACCACCGAGGTCGCGGTGATCAGCCTCGGCGGCATCGTCACCGCCCAGTCCATCCGCGTCGCGGGTGACGAGCTGGACAACGCGATCATCCAGCACATCAAGAAGGAGTACAGCCTCCTGCTCGGTGAGCGGACCGCGGAGCAGATCAAGCTCACCATCGGCTCCGCCTTCGCCTCCAAGGACGACGACGAGCACACCGAGATCCGCGGCCGTGACCTGGTCAGCGGCCTGCCCAAGACCGTGGTGATCTCCGCGGCCGAGGTGCGCAAGGCCATCGAGGAGCCGGTCAACGCGATCGTCGACGCGGTGAAGACCACCCTGGACAAGTGCCCGCCCGAGCTGTCCGGCGACATCATGGACCGCGGGATCGTGCTGGCCGGCGGCGGCGCGCTGCTGCGCGGCCTGGACGAGCGGCTGCGGCACGAGACGGGAATGCCCATTCACATCGCCGAGTCGCCGCTGGACTGCGTGGCGCTGGGCGCGGGCAAGTGCGTCGAGGAATTCGAGGCACTCCAGCAGGTGCTCGACTCCTCGCCACGCAGATGAGGCACGGGCAGCACACGGGCTCACCGGTCGCCCGCAGCGACGGCGGGAACCCGCCCCACAAGCTCTGACCGGCCGCGGTGCACAGCGGCGGCAGGTCCGATGAGGAAGGCACGGACTGGCGCCCGTGAGGGACACACGAGAGAGCCGGCTTCTGCTGGTGCTGCTGGTGGTGATCGCGTTCGCGCTGATCACCGTGGACATCAGGGGCGGTGAGGACTCACCGCTCGACCGGCCACGGCAGGCGGCGCAGTCCGTCTTCGGCCCCGTCGAGAACTCCGTGTCAGGCGTTGTCGACCCGGTGGGCAACGCCATAGACGCGGTCCGCGACTCCGGCGGACGCAACAGCACCATCAGCCGCCTGCAACGCGAGAACGAGGCGCTCAAGCAGCAGCTCGGCAGCAAGGACGTCACCCGTAACCGGGCGGCGGAGCTGGACAAGCTGCTGAAGACCGCGGGCGCCGGGCAGTACGCCATCAAGGGCGCGCAGGTCATCGCGATAGGAGCCGCGCAGGGATTCTCCTGGACGGTCACCATCGACGCGGGCAGCAAGGACGGCGTCACCCGCGACATGACGGTCATCGACGGTGACGGCCTGGTCGGCCGGGTCACCACCGTCGGCCCCTCCACCTCCACGGTGCTGCTCGCCAACGACCCGGACTTCACCGTGGGCACCCGCATGGAGGGCTCCATGGAGCTGGGCTTCGCCACCGGCCAGGGCAACCAGCCGATGCGCGTGCAGCTCCTCAACGGCAAGGCCACGGTGCACAACGGCGACCGGCTGGTCACCTTCGGCTCCGAGGCGGGCAAGCCGTTCGTGCCGGGCGTGCCGGTCGGCAAGGTCGTCGGCGTCGACCCCTCGGGCGGCAACCTCACCAAGACCGTCCAGGTGCAGCCGTTCGTCGGCTTCACCCGGCTGGACATCGTCGGTGTCGTCGTCCAGGGCCCGCGTGCCGACCCGCGCGACAGCGTGCTGCCGCCGAAGCCGACCCCGTCGCCCAAGCCGAAGCCCACATCCACGCCCAAGCCCGGCTCGACCCCGACCGGCGGCACCACCCCCGGCACCACGGCCGGCACCACGGAAAATACGACAAGCAACGGCAAGAGGGGCTGAGACACCGTGCGCCTCAACCGGATCGTGCTCTCCACCGTCCTCGTGGTGATCGCCATGGTCGCCCAGGTCAGCGTGCTGGCCCGGCTGCACCTGCCCGGCGCGGTCCCCGACCTGCTGCTGCTGACCGTGCTCGGCCTGGCCATCGCCTACGGCCACGTCGGCGGCTGCCTGGTCGGCTTCGGCGCGGGACTGCTCGCCGACCTCGCGCCACCGGCCGACCACGCGGTCGGCCGCTACGCGCTCGTGCTGTGCGTCATCGGCTACCTGGCGGGACTCGCCAAGCCCGAGAGCGGCCAACTGCGCACGGCCGCCGGACCCATGCTCGTCGTGATCGGCGCGGCCGTCGGCACCACGCTGCTGTACGCGGGCGTCGGCAGCCTCGTCGGCGACACCGCGGGCGCCCATGTGGGCCTGCCCAAGCTGGTGTTCACCGCGACCGTCTACGACCTGCTGCTCGCGCCCTTCGTGGTGCCGCTCGTGATGGCCCTGGCCAGACGCTTCGACCACGATCCGCTCACCGAGGACCCGACGGGCGGCTTCGGCGGCAGCGCGCTGCGCACCCGGCCCACCCGTACCAGGACCGGTTCCGGGATCAGCCCGCAGCGCGGCCTGTTCGGCCGGGCCAAGACGATGGCCTCGATGCCCAGGGGGGTCAGAAGGTGAGCAACATCCCGGAGACCGGGCGCACCTCCCGGGTCACGATCCGCCTGGTGATCCTCCAGATCCTCGTGGTGTCCCTGCTGCTCACCCTCGGCGGACGCCTGTGGTACCTCCAGATCCGCAACGGCCAGGAGTACGACCAGAAGGCCGCGAACAACCACATCCAGCAGGTCGTCACCCCGGCCGTCCGCGGCTCGATCCTCGACGACCGCGGTGTGCCGCTCGCCGACAACCAGACGCGCCTGGTGGTCTCCGCCTCCCGTACCGATCTGCTCAAGCAGCGCGACGACGGCCTGGCCGTACTGACCCGGCTCGCCGGTGTCCTCGGGCTGACCCCCAAGGAAGTCACCGACAAGGTGCGGCTGTGCGACGCGAAGACGCCCAAGCCGTGCTGGAACGGGTCGCCGTACCAGCCGATCCCGATCACCGACGAGGCCACCACCCAGCAGGCGCTCCAGATCATGGAGCGGCGCGAGGACTTCCCCGGCGTCACCGCCGAGCCCACCGCCGTACGCCGCTACCCCAGTCCTTCCAAGGCGAACACCGCGCAGGTCCTCGGCTATCTGTCGCCGGTCACCGACGCGGAGCTGACCGCCTCGGAGAAGACCGAGGCGCCGCTCCAGCGCTCCGACCAGATCGGCCGCTCCGGCCTGGAGAGCGTCTACGACGCGCAGTTGCGCGGCAAGGCGGGCGTGACCCGCTACGAGGTCGACAACCTCGGCCGGGTGATCGGCAAGGCGGGCGACACCCCGGCGCAGCCCGGCGCGAACCTGGTGACCAGCATCGACTCCAAGGTCCAGGCGCTCACCGAGAAGGAACTCGCGCAGGCCATGGCCGACGCGCGCAAGACGTACGACAGCATCACCCACCAGAACTACAAGGCCGACTCCGGCGCGGCCGTCGTCCTGGACAACAACACCGGCCAGGTCATCGCCATGGCCAGCGCCCCCACCTACGACCCCAACGAGTGGGTCGGCGGGATCTCCGCCAAGGACTACAAGGCGCTCAACGAGACCGAGTCCAACTACCCGCTGCTCAACCGCGCCACGCAGGGCCAGTCGGCGCCCGGCTCCACCTTCAAGGTGGTGTCCACCTCGGCGGCCGTCAACGCCGGTTACGACATCAACGGCGGCTACCCCTGCACCTCGTCGATGACCATCGGCAACCAGGTCTTCAAGAACTTCGAGAACGAGAGCTTCGGCGACATCTCGCTCGGCCGCGCCCTGGAGGTCTCCTGCGACACCGTGTTCTACGGCATCGCGTACGACCAGTGGCAGAAGGACGGCGGCACCGACCCCAAGCACCCCAAGGACTGGTTCTACAAGACCGCCCACCAGTTCGGCCTCGGCGCCAAGACCGGCATCGACCTGCCGGGCGAGGTCACCGGCCGTGTCCCCGACCGTCAGTGGAAGCAGAGCTACTACGACGCGATGAAGGACTACTGGTGCAAGCTCAAGAAGACCAGTAAGAAGAACGACCTGGCCACCGCCATCGCGCGGGAGAACTGCACCGACGGTTACGTGCTGCGCGCCGGTGACTCCGTCAACTACGCGATCGGCCAGGGCGACACGCTCGTCACGCCGATCCAGATGGCCCGGATCTACGCGGCGCTCGCCAACGGCGGCACGCTGTACCAGCCGACCATAGGGAAGGCCGTGGTCAGCGCGGACGGCAAGACCGTCACGCCGATCAAGCCGAAGGTGGCGGGCAAGCTGCCCGACTCCAAGTCGACGCTGAAGTACATCAACAAGGCCACCGCGGGCGTCGTCACGGACGGTACCGCCAACTGGAAGTTCGCCGGCTGGCCGCAGGACAAGATCACGCTGCACGCCAAGACCGGTACCGCCGAGGTCTCCGGCAAGCAGACGACCTCGTGGCTGACCACGTACACCAAGGACTACACGATCGTGATGACGATCTCGCAGGCCGGTACCGGCTCCGGCGCCTCGGGCACCGCGGTCCGCCGGATCTACGAGGCGATGTACGGCATCGAGAAGGACGGCCCGAAGATCGACGCGAGCAAGGGCATCATGCCCAAGCCGGTCGCCGCGCTGCCGAAGATCTCCGGTGACGGCGTCGTCGTGCCCGCCTCCGACACCACCTTGACGCCGTCGCAGCACGGCACGCCGGGCGACCCGGGCCCGGTGCTCGCGGCCCTCACCCCGACCCGCACCGAGAAGCTGCTGCAGGGCAGGAAATCCTGGTCATGAGTGCCACCAACAGCTACTCGATCCGCCGCTTCACCCCCGAGCGGTCCACGCTGGGCAAGCTCTTCGCCCGCGACTCGATAGCGCGCCGGATGGACTGGGTGCTGCTCTTCGCGTCCCTCGCGCTGACCGCCATCGGCACGATGCTGGTGTACTCCGCGACCCGCAACCGCACCAATCTCACCCACGGCGACCAGTACTACTTCCTGATGCGGCACCTGATGAACGCCGGGATCGGCGCGGGTCTCGCGATCGGTGTCGTCGTCATAGGGCACCGCAGGATGCGCGGCATCGTGCCGTTCTACTACGTGCTGGCGATCCTCGGCATCCTCGCGGTGCTCAGCCCGCTCGGCTCGACCGTCAACGGCGCGCACTCGTGGATCGTGATCGGCGGCGGCTTCTCGCTCCAGCCGTCGGAATTCGTGAAGGTCGCGATCATCCTCGGCATGGCGATGGTGCTGTCCGCGCGGGTGGACGCGGGCGACCGCGAGCATCCGGACCACAGGACCGTGCTCCAGTCGCTGGGCCTGGCCGCGCTGCCGATCCTGATCATCATGATGATGCCGGACCTCGGCTCGGTGATGGTGATGGCGGCGATCGTGCTCGGGGTGCTGCTCTCCTCCGGCGCGTCCAACCGCTGGGTGTTCGGCCTGATCGCCGCCGGGATCGGCGGCGCCCTCGCCGTCTGGCAGCTCGGCATCCTGGACAAGTACCAGATCGACCGCTTCGCGGCCTTCGCCAACCCCGCCCTGGACCCGGCGGGCGTCGGCTACAACACCAGCCAGGCGCGGATCGCCATCGGCTCCGGCGGCCTGCTCGGCAAGGGCCTGTTCCACGGCAGCCAGACCACCGGGCAGTTCGTGCCCGAGCAGCAGACGGACTTCGTCTTCTCGGTCGCGGGCGAGGAACTGGGCTTCCTCGGCGCCGCCCTGATCATCGCGCTGATCGGCCTCATCCTGTGGCGGGCCTGCGCCATCGCCCGCAATGCCACCGACCTGTACGGCACGATCGTCGCCGCCGGAATCGTCGCCTGGTTCGCCTTCCAGTCCTTCGAGAACATCGGCATGACGCTGGGCATCATGCCGGTCGCGGGTATCCCCTTGCCCTTTGTGTCGTACGGCGGATCATCGATGTTCGCCAACTGTGTGGCCATAGGTCTGTTGCAGTCCGTACGGATGCAACGGCCGATGTCGGCGTGACGCGCGGGCCCGGCCGGTCGGAAGGGGTCCGCGGATCCCGTCCCGGCCGGCCGCGCCATTGCTCGCGGGCGGGGTGCCCGGTTACCGTCGAGCATGGGTCAGCGAGTGCGCGAGACCGAACGCAAGTACGAGGCCGGTGACGGCCCCGGCCGCCCCCTGACGCCTCCCGACCTCGAAGGACTGCCGTCCGTCGCCGGAATCCGGCACCTGGACCCCGTCCTCCTCGACGCCGTCTACTACGACACCGCCGGCCTCGCGCTGGCCGCCCACCGCACCACGCTCCGCCGCCGTACCGGGGGCGAGGACGCGGGCTGGCACCTGAAACTGCCCACCGGCGAGCCCGACACCCGCACCGAGGTCCGTGTCCCGCTGGGCGCCGCCGACGACGCCCCGCCCGAGGAGTTGCGCACCGAGGTCGCCGCGCTGCTCAGGGGCCGCCCGCTGAACCCGGTGGTCCGGCTGCGCACCACCCGGCACCGGACCCTGCTGCTGGACGCGGAGGGCGGCGCGCTCGCCGAGATCGCCCACGACGAGGTCCGGGCGTACGTGTACGCGGCGGGCGCGTACGAGGCGGGTGCTTACGAGGCGGGTGCCGACGAGACCGGTGCGTACGAGACCGGTGCCGACGAGACCGGTGCCGACGCGGGGGCGGACGGCCCGAGCTGGACCGAGACCGAGGTCGAGCTGATGCGCGGCCCGCCCACCCTGCTGGACGCCGTCGAGGAACGGCTGACGGCGGCGGGACAGCGCCGCTCGGGCTCCCGCTCCAAACTGGCCCGCGCGCTCGGCGACCGGCTCGCCGAACCGCCCGCGCCGCCCGGCACCCCCGCCACCGCGGGCGAGGTCGCCACCGGGTACCTGCGCGAACAGCTCACCGCGATCCTCGCGCTCGACCCGCTGGTGCGGCGCGACCAGGAGGACGCCGTGCACCGGATGCGGGTCGCCACCCGCAGGGCCCGCAGCGCCCTCAAGAGCTTCCGCAGGGAGCTGGACCGCGGTGCCACCGACCCGCTCGGCGCGGAGCTGAAGTGGCTGGCCGCCGTCCTCGGCACCGAACGCGACCGCGAGGTCCTCGCGGACCGCGTGGACGGGCTGCTCGCCGAGGCCGACCCCGCGCTGGTCACCGCGGCCGTACGCGACCGGCTGCGGGGCCTGGCCGCCGACAGCCACGCGCGCTCCCACGCGGCCCTGGTCCGGGTGCTGAACGGGACCCGCTACTTCGCGCTGCTCGACCGCCTGGAGGCGCTGCTCGTGCTGCCGCCGTTCCTGGTGTCGGCCGCCGCGCCCGCCCACGAGGCCGCCACCGCCGCCGTGGGCCGCGACCACCTGCGGCTGCGGCGGCAGATCCAGGCCGCGCTGGCGCTGCCGCCAGGCGACGACCGCGACATCGCGCTGCACGAGGCCCGCAAATCCGCCAAGCGTGCCCGCTACTGCGGCGAGGCCGCGCAGCCGGTGCTCGGCAAGCGGGCCGCCGCCCACACCGGCCGGATGAAGTCCGTCCAGCAGCTCCTCGGCGAGCACCAGGACAGCGTGATGTGCCGGGCGGCGCTCGGCCGTACCGCGCGGGAGGCACGGGCGGCGGGGGAGCCCACCGAGGCGTACACGGCGCTGATCGCGGCCGAGCGGGCCAGAGCGGCGGCCGTGGAGGCGGAACTGCCGGATGTCTGGCGGTCGGCGGACCGCGACATCTGAGCCGGGGCCGGCGCGCGGCGGGGGGCGTTGCATGTGGCCGGGGCCCGGGCGCGGCGGGGCCGTGACGGATGAGCGGGACCGGGCCGCCGCGAGACACGGGTACCCTTGAGGGTCACCCAGCCCCCACGCCGCCGGCCGGGGGAGTCCCAGCCGTCTGATGAGAGTCGCCGAGATGCCTGTCGAGTCGGTCTTCCCGCGCCTGGAAGCACTTCTCCCGCACGTCCAGAAGCCGATCCAGTACGTCGGCGGCGAGCTGAACTCCACCGTCAAGGAGTGGGACAGCACCGACGTCCGCTGGGTGCTGATGTACCCGGACGCGTACGAGGTGGGCCTGCCCAACCAGGGCGTCATGATCCTCTACGAGGTGCTCAACGAGCGCGAGGGCGTCCTGGCCGAGCGCACGTACAGCGTGTGGCCCGACCTGGAAGCGCTGATGCGCGAGCACGATGTGCCGCAGTTCACGGTCGACGCGCACCGCCCGGTCCGCGCCTTCGACGTGTTCGGCCTCAGCTTCTCCACGGAGCTGGGCTACACCAACATGCTCACCGCGCTCGACCTGTCGGGCATCCCGCTGCTCGCCGCCGACCGCACGCTGGACGACCCGATCGTGCTGGCGGGCGGCCACGCCGCGTTCAACCCCGAGCCGATCGCCGACTTCATCGACGCGGCCGTCATCGGCGACGGCGAGCAGGCCGTCCTGGAGATGACCGAGGTCATCCGCGCGTGGAAGGCCGAGGGCCGCCCCGGCGGCCGGGACGAGGTGCTGCTGCGGCTGGCGAGGACCGGCGGGGTGTACGTGCCGCGCTTCTACGACGTGGAGTATCTGGCCGACGGCCGGATCTCCCGCGTCGTGCCCAACCGCAGCGGCGTGCCGTGGCGGGTGTCCAAGCACACCGTGATGGACCTCGACGAGTGGCCGTACCCCAAGCAGCCGCTGGTGCCGCTGGCCGAGACCGTGCACGAGCGGATGTCGGTGGAGATCTTCCGCGGCTGCACCCGCGGCTGCCGCTTCTGCCAGGCGGGCATGATCACCCGCCCGGTGCGCGAGCGGTCCATCACCGGGATCGGCGAGATGGTCGAGAAGGGCCTGAAGGCCACCGGCTTCGAGGAGGTCGGCCTGCTCTCGCTGTCCTCCGCCGACCACACCGAGATCGCCGAGGTCGCCAAGGGCCTCGCCGACCGGTACGAGGACGACAAGATCGGCCTGTCCCTGCCGTCCACCCGCGTCGACGCCTTCAACATCGACCTGGCCAACGAGCTGACCCGCAACGGCCGCCGCTCCGGTCTGACCTTCGCCCCCGAGGGCGGCTCCGAGCGGATCCGCAAGGTCATCAACAAGATGGTCTCGGAAGAGGACCTGATCCGTACCGTGGCCACCGCGTACGGCAACGGCTGGCGGCAGGTGAAGCTCTACTTCATGTGCGGGCTGCCCACCGAGACCGACGAGGACGTCCTCCAGATCGCCGACATGGCGAAGAAGGTCATCGCCAAGGGCCGCGAGGTCACCGGGCAGAACGACATCCGCTGCACGGTCTCCATCGGCGGGTTCGTGCCCAAGCCGCACACCCCCTTCCAGTGGGCCCCGCAGCTCGGCGTGGAGGAGACCGACGCCCGGCTGGAGAAGCTGCGCGACGCGATCCGCGGCGACAAGAAGTACGGCCGCAACATCGGCTTCCGCTACCACGACGGCAAGCCCGGCATCATCGAGGGCCTGCTCTCCCGCGGCGACCGCCGGGTGTCGGCCGTCATCCGGGCCGTCTACGAGGACGGCGGCCGGTTCGACGGCTGGCGCGAGCACTTCAGCTACGACCGCTGGCTGCGCGCCGCCGAGGCCGAACTGCCCGCCTTCGGCGTCGACCTGTCCTGGTACACCACCCGCGAGCGCACCGCCGAGGAGGTCCTGCCCTGGGACCACCTGGACTCCGGTCTCGACAAGGACTGGCTGTGGGAGGACTGGCAGGACGCCCTGGACGAGACCGAGGTCGACGACTGCCGCTGGACGCCGTGCTTCGACTGCGGTGTCTGCCCGCAGATGGACACCCACATCCAGGTCGGCCCGACGGGGCAGAAGCTGCTGCCGCTGTCGGTCGTGAAGTGACGGTCGGCGCCGCCGCGAGGTAGGGCGACACGGCCCGTGGCCCCGCACGCAGGACGCGTGCGGGGCCACGGGTTTTTTCGGGGGGCGAGAGCCTTCGATTACGAGCCGTTGATCACGTACTGCGATCCGGGCTCGATGAGGACGCTGCCGTTGGCGGAGTTGGTGATGGTGACGTGGGACAGATTGGCGCTGCCCCGCGCGCCGCCCTGGGCGCGGATCCCGGCGCCGTTGTTGGACTTGTCGATGGTGACGTTGCTGATGGTGACGCCCGGCATGGCGCCGCCGCCGTTCTTGAACTGGATCCCGTCGTAGGTGGAGTCGGCGATGTCGGTGTCCCGGATGGTGACGCCGGTGATGTCACTGGTGGAGGCGAACAGGGTGATGGCCCCGAACTTCTGCGCCTCGCCCCAGAAGACGCCGCCGCCGCGCTGGATGCCGTTGTTGGCGATCAGCGTCTGGCCGGAGAACGGCAGCGGGTCGTGGTCGGTGGCCAGCATGATCGCCGGGTAGTTCATCGTGTCGTAGACGAGGTTGTTCTCGATGGTGTTGCCGTAACCGCCGTAGATCGCCAGGCCGTTGGCGCGCCAGGGCAACTGGATGGTGTTGTTCACGAAGTGGTTGTCGTGCGCGATGTCGACGGACTGGTCCTTGACGTACTTGTTGGCCCAGACCGCGAGCGAGTCGTCGCCCGTGGTGCGGAAGGAGGAGTTGAAGACCTTCGAATTGCGCGTGCCGTTGGTGAAGTTGATGCCGTCGGCGTAGGTGTCGCGGATGCGCATCCCGCTGAATTCGAGGCCGTCCGCCGGTCCCCACAGGGCGGGGATGTTGTCGTAGTCGCGGCCGACCCAGACACCGACGTTGGCGTGCTCGATCCACACGTTGCTGATCTTGGTGTTCTTGCCGAACCGGCCGTTGAGGCCCACGCCGCCCTCGGCGTTGCCGTCACCGCCGCGGATCCGGCCGGAGCCGAAGATCGCGATGTCGGAGATCTGCGTGTTGTTGTCGATGTCGAAGCCGAAGTTGCCCTCGTGCGGGTGGTTGATGCTGCCCACGGCGTCCTGCGGCTGGATCAGCGAGTAGAGCTGCGAGTACCACATGCCCGCGCCGCGGATCGTGACGTTGCTGATGCCGACCTGGTTGTACTGGCCGCGGTGCAGCGGGTCCTCGGTGAGGATCTTCTTCTCCTGGCGCCACTGGCCCGCCGGGATCCACACGCAGTTGATGAGGCCGTTCTGGTTGGCGGTCACGGCCCGCTGGATCGCGGCGGTGTCCTCGATCCCGTCGTCCGGGATCGCGCCGTACTCGGTGATCGACGTGCACTCGGCGGGCTTGGCCTTCGGCGGCGCCACCTGCTCCAGGTCGATCAGGTCGATGACGTAGAACGACGCCGTGTCGGTCGCGTCCCGCTGGAGGCGGAATTTGGTGCCCACCGGATACGTCGTCGACAGCAGCGCGTTGGACTCGTCGAACAGCCGACGGGCGTCCGTCTGCGGTGAGTTGGTCAGCGCCTCGGGGCCGTCGGTGTTGCCGTACAGCCAACTGTGCTTCGAGGAAAGGGTGATCTTCCGGTTGAACGTGTTGTTGATGTAGAGGCTGATCGTGGCCTCGATGCCGCCGCCGTTCGCGGCGTCGGGGATCGAGTTGCGCACCACGATCGAGTTGGTCGGGTTGGTGGAGGTGAACTCCACGAACTGACCGGTGGTGTTCAGCCGTACCGACTTGCGGCCCGAGGACTCGGTCGCGAAGTTGGTGTGGCCGAAGGTGCGCAGCGGGTCGGTCTCCAGGAGCGTGCCCTGGTAGGTGGCGGCCTCGGCCTCGTACTCGGTGTACGGGACGGCGGCGCCGCGCCCGACCACGATCGAGCGGGAGAAGGTGTTGTTGGTCTCGTTGGTCTCGGCGACGACGTTGGTGGCGTCCGCGGTCGCGACGAGGGTGGCGCCGCCGCTGGTCGCGGTCCAGGTGCCGGTGACGTTCACGGTGACGGTCGCGCCCGCGGCGATCGCCGGGGTGCTGGTGTCGAGCGTGGTGCCGCCCACGGTGAGGCGGGTGACGGTGGCGACGCCCGTCGAGGTGGTGCCGCGGTTGTGCACCGAGACGGTGAAGGAGACGGCCGCGCCGACCGCGGGGCTGGCCGGGTTGGAGGTGATACCGAGCACTTCGAGGTCGGGGCCCGGCGCCTGCGCGACGACCAGCTTCGTCGGTGAGGCGAGGCTGTTGTTGTCCTTGCTCTGCTCGATGACGGTGCCATTGGGGTCGACCACGGCCGAGACGGTGTAGCTGCCCACCGCCCGCTTGCCGACGGCGACCTGGACGGTGGCGGACGCACCGGCGGCGAGGGCGGCCACCGGGGCGCTGCCCGCGACGACACCGCCGACGCTGACATTGACGGTGGTCGCGGGCGACGCGGCGCTGCCGATGTTCTTCACGGTGGCGCTGACGTTCACGGTGTCGGTCTCGACCGGGGCGGTCGGGGTCCACGACAGCGCGGTGACGGTCAGGTCGGGGTTGGGCGCGGGTACGCCGATGACCTGCACCTCGGCGACCTGGCCGCCCGGGGCGCCGGAGTTGGAGAAGAACCCGAGCTGGAGGTCGGCGGCCCGGCCGGTGACCGGGATGGTCACGGTGTTCTGGTTGCTCGACGGGCTGAAGGCGTAGTCCGCCCTGGCCTTCAGCGAGGTGAAGCCGGTCGCGCTCTGGCCGCGCCCGAGCACCTGGATGTTCTGCGTGCGCGGACCCCACGCGGCGTCGGGGTTGAGCTTGACGACGACGGAGGTGATGTCGGCGTCGGAGCCGAGCTTGACCGTCAGCGTCGACGGGAAGCCGTTGGACTCCCAGTAGCTGCCGACCTGGCCGTCGTTGGCGTTGGACGCGACGAAGGACTGGGCCGTCGAGGACGCCTCGATCGGCTTGCCGCGCGCCAGGTCCTTGCCCGTGCCGTCACCGGGGCCGGGATCGCCGGGGCCGGGGCCGCCGGGGTCGGTGACCGTCGTGCCGTGGATCTCCAGCTCGGATATCTGCGCGGCCGGCCACGCGGTGTTGGCGGTGATGTTCAGCCGTACGTAGCGGACCGTCGCGGCGCTGAAGTCGACCGTCACGGTGTTGGCGGAAGCCGGGTTGAAGGTGCGGCCCTGCGCGGCGGACAGCGTGCTGAAGGCGGCGCCGTCGGTGCTGCCCTGCACCGCGATGGTCTCGGTGCGCGCCTCCCAGCCGGCCGGCAGCTTGAGCACCACCTGGTCGACGGCGGCACCGCTGCCGCCGAGGTCGATCTGCACCCACTGCGGGAAGGTGTTGTTCGGCCCTTCCCAGTACGTGCCCTGGTTGCCGTCGGTGACCGCGGAGGCGGGGTATCCGCCCACCGCGCCGCTCGACGAAGCGGCCTTCCCCGAGGCGAGGTTGGGCCGGTCGGCCGCGGCGGCGGCCCCGGACAGTGGCAGGAGCCCGATGGCGATCAGACCGGCGGTGACCAGGCCGGTGATCAGCCGACGGCTGAGCTGTTTCCGTTTCATGTGTCCTCTGTTCAGTCGGAACGAGAGAGCGCGGACGACGCGCGGGACGCGCGGGGTTCGCAGGACGCGAGGCGGCTCCTGCCGTGAAGTTGCATACAGATGTGAAGAATTGAGAGAGCATTGACCAGCTTTTTGCGAGTCACATGTTGCGATCGTGTCACCGGCTTGTCAACGGTTTACGCACGTCATTCGATTTGTTGACAAGACCCGCGCATCCCCAACACATGCGCGCCGCCGACGACTTGACGGGGCGGGACCTGCGCAAGGCCCCTGGCCCGCGCCGTGGCGGAGCGTTTTCGCGCGGTGCCGCGCGCCGCGCTTCGAGGCGTGCGTGGAGCCGTACTCGCAGGAGTGCTCGCCGGAGCACGTCGAGCCGCGCCCCGGCCCGTGTGCGCGGCCGTGACACGCGGCCGTGACACGCGGCCGTGCCACGCGATCGGCCGCCGCCGCGAGACGTCTCCGGGCGGTATCCGCCGGGTGCCGATCCGGCTGCGGACACCGCGCGGTACGCCAACCCGCCAAGCCCTGCGGGTAGGTTCACCGCATGGCTCTGGAACACCCGCGGGGGAGCGGCGACGGCTGCCTGACCGTCGCCATACGTATGCCGGTCCGTCTCGTCGCCTTCGCCGTCGTGCTGCCGCTGCGCCTGCTCTGGGACGCGCTCGCGACGGCCGGGCGCGCGACCTCGGCCGGACTGCGCTGGACATGGCGCCGCCTGCTGCTCCCGCCGCTGCGGGTCCTCGGCGCCGCGCTCGCTTGGGCGGTGCGCACCCTGGTGGTGATCCCGGCCGCCTTCCTGACCCGCTACCTGGTCGTCGTCCCGCTCGTCACCCTGTGGCGGTACGTGCTCGTGCCGCTGGGCCACGCCGCCGCCTGGACACTGCGGATGCTCGGCGCCGGCACGGGACTGCTCGCGCACTGGCTGCTCGTCGTCCCCCTGACCGCCCTCTACGCGTACGTCCTCGCGCCCGTCGGCCGCGCCGTCCGCTGGACGCTGCTGACCCTCGGCGCGGGCCTGGGCGCGGGCGCCTCCTGGCTCGGCCACTACCTCCTGGCCGTGCCCGCCCGCTGGCTCTGGCACTCCCTGCTGGTGCCCGTCGCCCTCGCCCTCGCCGCGGCCGTCGTCTTCTTCGTGCGGTACGCGCTGGTGTGGCCGCTGGCGGCGCTGTGGCGGTACGTGCTCACGCCCGTCGGCCGCGGCCTCGCGTGGACGCTGCGGATGACGTGGCTCGGCCTGCTCTGGCTGGTCAGAACCCTTGTCGTGCTGCCGGTCGGCTTCGTGTGGCGGCGCGTCGTCGTCCCCGTCGCACGCGAGATCGGCGCGGCGCTCGGCCACGCCTGGCGGGTGACCGGCTATGTCTCGCGCGCCGTCGGCCGCGGCATCGCGTGGCTGGCTCGCGTGCTGATCGCGGTCCCCGCCGCCTGGGTCTGGAGCCGGACCGGCGCTCCCGTACTGCGCGCGGTACGGGCCGCGGGCCGCTGGTACCGGCGCGCGGTCCGGCAGCCGGTCAAGGAAGCGGTCGCCGACGCCCGCCGCTCGCTGCGCGAGTTGCGCGCCGAGACCCGCAGGGCGCTCTTCGGCGATCCGGTCGGCGCCGCCGAGCGGCGGCTGCCGCCGCGGCGGGCCGGGTACGAGCCGGGGGCGTTCGGCCCGGCACCGGCGACGGACGCGGCCGACGTATCAGAGGCGCCCGATCCCGCCGACGCGCTGGTGGCAAGCGCGCACGCCACGCGAGCGCTGCCCCGGCCGGCGGCCCGCCACCGTAAGCAGCCCGGCCCCGACCTCGCCAAGCGGCGTCCGCCGACCCACCGCTGAGCGGGGGACCGGCACCGGTTCAGGGCGTTCCCCCGAGACTGTCGACCCCGGGTTGTCCACAGGGCGGGGGTCACCCGTCAACAGCAACGCGCGACGCGGCGTAACCTTGTAAAAGACAAGCGGGCCCGGTGACGGGCTCCCGGGACACGAGTACGCACGAGGGACTGAACGACACTGGGCAAGCGACAGCCCGAAGGTCCGCCGCCCGCACCGGCGGTGCAGCGCATTCGACTGCGCTACACCAAGCGTGGCCGCCTCCGGTTCACCAGCCACCGCGACTTCCAGCGCGCCTTCGAGCGGGCCCTGCGCCGCGCCGAGGTGCCGATGGCGTACTCGGCGGGCTTCACCCCGCACCCCAAGGTGTCGTACGCCAACGCCGCACCCACCGGCGTCGGCAGCGAGGCGGAGTATCTGGAGATCGCCCTCGCGCGCAGCGTCGACCCGGAGAAGCTGCGGCTGCTGCTCGACGAGTCGCTGCCCGCGGGACTCGACGTCATCGAGGCGGTCGAGGCCCGGACCTCGGGACTCGCCGAACGCCTCGAGGCGTCCGTCTGGCAGGTCAGGCTCGACGGTGTCGACCCGGCCGAGGCACGACAGGCCGTCGCGGCGTTCCTCGCCGCGGAGACCGTGGAAGTACAGCGCAAGACGAAGAACGGCATCCGCACGTTCGACACCCGCGGCGCCGTCACGCGCCTGGAAGTCGTGGACGACACGCCGGACAACGGCGCCGGGCACGACGCGGACATGTCCGAACAGGGTGCCGATAGGCCGCAGGACCGCGCCTGTGCGATACTGCGGCTGGTTGTACGGCACCTGACACCTGCCGTACGGCCCGACGACGTACTGTCCGGCCTCCATGCGACGGCCGACCTCGCGCCGCCGGTCCCCGCAGCGGTGACCAGGCTGGCGCAGGGGCCGCTCGACGAGGAGTCCGGCACGGTCACCGACCCGCTCGCGCATGATCGCGACGCTGTGACGGTACCTGCCGGGTCCGCGTAGCCACGTCGTCACGCGTCGCCGACGCACCAGGGAGCCACCCGGGTCCGGCGCCGCAGACCACATGAGACTTTCGTCGACCCGCCGACGCGGTGCCGACGAGCGACACAGCAGCTCCCGTGCGGCGCCCGCGCCCCCGGACAGCGGCACCGCGACCAAGCGGCCCGCCGCACCGGACATGGACGCGGCGCCCGGGAGCTCGACGGGAGCATTGCCCGAATGCACGACCAGACCGACTCCAACGAACCCACCCCCACATCCGAGGCCGCCGCCGAGGCCGCGCCGCCGCGCCGCCGCCGGGCCGCCTCCCGCCCCGCGGGCCCCCCGACCGACGCCGCCGGCGGCTCCGCCCCCGCCGAGCCCGCGGCCCAGGCCCCGGCTCCGGCCTCCGATGACGCCTCCGCGTCCGAGGCAGCCGCCCCGCCGCGCGCCCGCCGTCGCGCCACCCGCAAGGTCGCCGCTCCGGCCGTGACCGCCGGTGACGAGGCCGCCTCCGACGGCGCCACGGCCGCCCCCATGAGTTCCGAGACCGCCGAGAGCCTGGCTCCGGCCTCCGACGACGCCTCCGCGTCCGAGGCAGCCGCCCCGCCGCGCGCTCGCCGTCGCGCCACGCGCAAGGTGGCCGCCCCGGCCGCGTCCACCGCCGACGAGACCGCTGCGGGCTATGCCCCTGACGGCGGTACGGACACCGCTGCGTCGTCCGGCTCCGCCGCTGACGACACCGCCGCCTCCGACGAGGCCCCCGCCGCGCCGCCGCGCGCTCGCCGCCGTGCTACCCGCAAGGTGGCGGCCCCGGCCGCCTCGACGGCGGACGAGCCCGCCTCGGACGATGCCCCTGACGGCGGTACGCCCGCCCCGGCGACCGCCGAGCCCGCCGCCGCCGAGGCCCCCGCTGGGGACGCGGCCCCGCCGCGTGCCCGCCGTCGCGCCACGCGCAAGGTGGCGGCCCCGGCCGCCTCCACCGCCGACGAGACCGCCTCGGGCGATGCCCCTGACGGCGGTACGCCCGCCGCGGTGACCGCCGAGCCCGCCGCCGAGGCCCCCGCCGCCGCCGAGGCCCCCGCTGGGGACGCGGCCCCGCCGCGCGCCCGCCGCCGTGCCACGCGCAAGGTGGCCGCGCCCGCCGAGGCGCCCGCCGCCGACGGCACCGCGGGCGAGATCGCCGAGGCCCCCGCACCCGCGGCGCCCGTGGCGCCGCCCGCCCCGGCCGCCGAGCCGGAGCCGCGAGCCCGGCGGTCGCGCAAGCGCACGGCCGGAGCCCCTGCGGCGACGTTCTCCGCGGGCGACGGCTCCCGGCGGCTGAAGCCGGGCGCGCTGGCGCCGCGGGACGAGGCCGAGGCCGAGAGCGACACCGTCACCGCCAGTGCGCACGACACGCCGGAAGAGCGCTTCGAGTACACCGGGAAGGCGCTCCAGGACGGCGACGAGTGGAACGTCGAGGTCGACGACGCGTACGAGATCCGCGGCTACGGCCAGACGGTCGAGGAGGCGAACGCCAACGCGGTGGCCGCCCTCGCCGAGGCGTTCGGCATCCCCGTCGCGTCCATCACCCTTGAGGTCAGGACCGAGGAGCGCCCGGCGCGCGGACGCCGCAGGGCGTCGCGTCCGCCGACGGCCGTCTTCCAGCCGCCGGTCTTCCAGGCGCCCACGGCCGAGCCCGTGGCGGCCGGTGCCGTCGCGGAGGAGCCCGCCGTCGCCGACGAGGACGAGACCGAGGAGCGGGACAGCGGCCCGCGCCGTCGTCGCCGTCGCCGTGGCGGCTCCGCCGCGGAGCCGGTGACCGCCGAGGCGGCCACCGCCGTGGACGTGGACGAGGCCGACACCGACGCGGACGACGAGCAGGACAACGACGCGGACGCCGACGGCGAGCACGACGGCGATGACCGTCCGTCCCGCCGTCGCCGCCGCGGCGGTCGCCGCCGTCGCCGGGGCGAGTCCAGCGAGCACGAGGACACCGCGTCCTCCGACGACGAGGACGAGTCGTCCGAGGGCGACGACGAGGAGGACTCCGCCGACGAGTCGGCGCACGACGACGACCACGGCTCGGGTTCCAGCACCAGCCGTCGCCGCAGGCGCCGTCGCCGTCGCGGTTCCGACTCCGGCGCCGACGACTCCGCCAACGGCGGCGACGACCCGGAGCGCACGGTCGTCAAGGTCCGCGAGCCGCGCCAGAAGTCGGAGTCCGGTGGCGGCACCGGCGCCGACGAGGTGCAGTCCATCAAGGGCTCCACGCGCCTGGAGGCCAAGAAGCAGCGCCGCCGCGAGGGCCGCGAGCAGGGCCGCCGCCGCGTGCCGATCATCACCGAGGCGGAGTTCCTGGCGCGCCGCGAGGCCGTCGAGCGCGTCATGGTGGTCCGGCAGAACGGCGAGCGCACCCAGATCGGCGTGCTGGAGGACAACGTCCTCGTCGAGCACTACGTCAACAAGGAGCAGGCCACCAGCTACGTCGGCAACGTCTACTTGGGCAAGGTGCAGAACGTGCTGCCGTCCATGGAGGCCGCGTTCGTCGACATCGGCAAGGGCCGCAACGCCGTCCTGTACGCGGGCGAGGTCAACTTCGAGGCGCTCGGCATGGGCAACGGTCCGCGCCGTATCGAGTCCGCGCTCAAGTCCGGCCAGCCGGTCCTCGTCCAGGTGACGAAGGACCCGATCGGCCACAAGGGCGCCCGCCTGACCAGCCAGGTCTCGCTGCCCGGCCGCTACCTGGTGTACGTGCCCGAGGGCTCGATGACCGGCATCAGCCGCAAGCTCCCCGACACCGAGCGGGCCCGGCTGAAGACCATCCTCAAGAAGATCGTCCCCGAGGACGCGGGCGTCATCGTCCGCACCGCCGCGGAGGGCGCCAGCGAGGACGAGCTGCGCCGCGATGTCGAACGCCTCCAGGCACAGTGGGAGGACATCCAGAAGAAGGCCAAGAGCGGCAACGCGCCGACGCTGCTCTACGGCGAGCCGGACATGACCGTCCGCGTCGTCCGCGACATCTTCAACGAGGACTTCTCGAAGGTCATCGTCAGCGGTGACGAGGCGTGGAGCACGATCCACGAGTACGTCACCCACGTCGCGCCCGACCTGGCGGACCGGCTGTCGCGCTGGACCTCGGAGATCGACGTCTTCGCGACGTACCGCATCGACGAGCAGCTTCTGAAGGCGCTGGACCGCAAGGTGTGGCTGCCGTCCGGCGGTTCGCTGGTGATCGACAAGACCGAGGCGATGGTCGTGGTCGACGTCAACACCGGCAAGTTCACCGGGCAGGGCGGCAACCTGGAGGAGACCGTCACCCGCAACAACCTGGAGGCGGCCGAGGAGATCGTCCGCCAGCTCAGGCTGCGGGACCTCGGCGGCATCGTCGTCATCGACTTCATCGACATGGTCCTGGAGTCCAACCGCGACCTGGTCATGCGGCGGCTGCTGGAGTGCCTGGGCCGGGACCGGACCAAGCACCAGGTGGCCGAGGTCACCTCGCTCGGCCTGGTGCAGATGACCCGCAAGCGGGTCGGCCAGGGCCTGCTGGAGTCCTTCTCCGAGACCTGCGTGCACTGCAACGGGCGCGGCGTCATCGTCCACATGGACCAGGCGACCACCACCGGCGGTGGCGGCGGCAAGCGCAAGCGGCGCGGCAAGTCCGGCAACGGCGGCGCGGCGGGCGACGGTCACGACCACGAGAACGAGCACGTGCTGGAGGCGGACGCGGACGACGCCGACTCGGTCGACTCGGCCGACGAACTGCCCGAGCTGGAGCCGATCGAGGTCGGCGAGGCCGAGTTGGTGCCGACCGTCGGCGACCCCGAGGAGGAGTGGTTCGGCACCGCGGCCGAGGCCGAGGCCGCCGCTCACGGCAGCCGTGGCCGCTCCCGGCGGCGCGGCGCCCGTAAGGCCACCTCGCCCGCGGGCGCGCCGCCCGCGGCCGACCACGAGCCGGAACCGGCCGTCGTGGTCGTCCCGGTCAGCGAGCCCGTCATCGAGCAGGCGCCGGCCGCCGAGCCCGAGGTCTCCACGGAGCCCCCGGCGCGCGCCCGTCGTCGCGCCACCCGCAAGGTGACGGCTCCCGCCGGGTCTCCCGCGGTCTCCGAGGACGCCGCTGTCGTGGTCGTCCCCGCCGAGGCCCCCACGGCCCCGGTCGAGGCCGCGCCCGAGCCCGAGGTCTCCACGGAGCCCCCGGCGCGCGCCCGTCGTCGTGCCACGCGCAAGGTGACGGCTCCCGCCGGGTCGCCGTCGGGCGCCGACGACGCGGCTGTCGTGGTCGTCCCGGCCGAGGCACCGGCCGCCGATGCCGCTGACGCGGAGCCCAAGAAGCGGGCGCCGCGCAAGGCCGCCACGAAGAAGGCTGCCGCCAAGAAGACGGCGACGAAGAAGGTCGCGGCCAAGAAGACGACCACGAAGAAGGCTGCCGCCAAGAAGTCGGCCGCGCCCTCCGAGTAGTCCGGCCCCGCGGGGGGCCGGCCCCCGCCCGGGGCCGGGGCGCGCGGCGCGCCCCCCCCCGGGGGGGGTGGGCCCCCC